>DATFTF010000419.1:0-4352 GCA_035262245.1 Thermoanaerobaculia bacterium | reverse complement strand
CTCCGGGGCGGGCGGGCACGCTCCTCGCAGACACCAAGCGGCGGAGGCCGGTGGCCATGTTGAAGTTCGCCTGGATGTTTCTGCTCCTCACGAGCGCTTCCGCTTTTCTCGCCTACAGCGGCCTGGCCGGGGCCTCCCTGGCTCCGGCAAAGTTTCTCGCGTTTCTCTTCGCCGTTCTCTTCATCATGTTTCTCGTCCTCGCCGTGTACGCCTCCCGCCGCCTGGTCTGACCTTCCGCCCGTCCGTGGCCGCCCATTTCAGCGAAACGGCGTGACTCGCGAGCAACGCTCGCACGGTCCGCCGGGCGAGACCGTCACCGTCCGCGACACCTGGCTCGAGCCCAGGGCATTGGAGACCGTCAGCGTGACGGTGTAGACGCCGGGCGCCGAGAACGTGTGCTGCGGGTTCTTCGCAGCGGAAACGTCGGCGGCGCCCGACGCGGGGTCGCCGAAATCCCAGGACCACGCCAGGGGCGCGTGGAGCGACGTGTCGACGAAGAGGGCCGGATATCCGGCAAAGACCTGCGCGGGCGAGACGGCGTAGTCGGCGACCGGCGGCAGCGGCGGCGCGACGGTGCGGAACATCCCTCGGCCGTAAGTCGCCGCGAACAAGTCCTGCGTCGCCGGATGAAACGCGAGCCCGTAGACCGACGCGGTGGGCAAGCCCTCGTTGAACGAGGTCCAGTGGGCCCCGCCGTCGACGGAACGGAAAACACCGACGTCGGTTCCGACGAAGAGGTCGTTCACGTCGGTGGGGTCGACGGCCAGCGCCGCCACCGGAACGTCGGGAAGATTTCCGGAGAGATTGGCCCAGGTCGCTCCCGCATCGGTCGTCCGATACACATGGCGGGACGGGGCGCCCAGGAAACCGGCGAATGTGACGTAGGCGCTCCTCCCGTCCGGACTGGCAATCACGATCGACGAGACGTATGCGGCGGGCAGGCCGGTGTTGCGGGGAGAAAACGTCGCGCCGCCGTCGGAGGACAGGAACACGCCCTCCTCGACGCTTCCCGCCCAGAGAATCCCGGTGCCCTCGCCGGCCACGGCCAGCGCGGTCACCACGTCTCCCCCCGTGGCCAGGATCGGACTCGTGGATTGCGGGGCCCATTTGGCGGGATCGTCGGCAAAACCGGTGTGCTTCCAGATCCGGTTGGTGCCCAGGAAGACCGTGGAGTGGGCTGCCGGCGCAATCGCCGCGGGGACGTAGAACGCCATCGGCTCCTTGTTCGTGCCGTTCGCGCAGTTCATGAGAGTGCCGCACGGCGTCACGTCGGTGTAGGAACTTCCGCCGTCGTGGGAAACAGAGAGGAAGGCGTAGTAGTTGGCCGAGAGGATCGTGGCGGGGTCGTCGGGCCTGATGATGTTGAAGCCTCCGTCGCCCGCCGTACGATCGGTCCACAGCGGATCTCCGGTGTACCGCAGGTTGCCGTTGTCCTGCGTGCCGCCCATGGCGAAATTCGCGTTGCCCGGATGGAGCGCGACGCCGTTGAACTGCGCCAGGGTCAGCGTCGTGTTCAGGTTGTCGAAGGTCGCTCCGCCGTCTTTCGTCCGGTAGAGCCCGCCGTCGGTGCAGAAGTACAGGGTGTCCGTGGAGTTCGCGGAAGCCACGCCCATGTGCTGGTCGGGATGCACCGGAACCGGCTTGGACTGCCTGTTGTAGGGATCGTCGATCTTCGACCAGGTCGCGCCGCTATCCGTCGACTTGTACAGCGCGATCGATCCGAAGTACACGGTCGAGGAAGAGCCTCCGGCCGGCGTGATCCAGTGATCGTAGAAGCACTGGTTCGCGGCGGGAGCCTTGGGACACATGGTGGGATCGGCGGTGATCTTGGCCCAGGTGGCTCCCCCGTCGGCGGAGCGGTAGATCCCGGCGCCGGTGTGCTCGTTGTTGGCATCGAGGACCGATGCGTAGAGGATCGTGGCGTCCCCGGCGCGCGTGGCTCCCAGCCGCACGCGGCCGGAAGGGCTGGTGAATCCGGCCACCGGATTGGCCGGTGTGAGCGAGGGCTCCCAGGTTGTTCCGAAGTCGGTGGAGACGTACACCCCGCTCGCCGCGCTGCAGTCTCCGCAGCGGCCGGCGCCCAGGTAAACCCGCCGGGGATCACCCGGATCCTGGACCATGTCGCTCACCCGATTGACGAATGTCTGCGTGAAGTGGACGCCGCCGTCCGTCGAGCGGTAGATGCCGCCGGAGTGGAAGCCGTCGGCCGCGATGTCCTGGTAAAGATAGATCCCCACCAGGACGGTCTGCGGATCCGTCTGCGAGACCAGCACACGCGAGAGGACCGCCTCCCTCGGAAGGTCCAGATCCACGCGGCTCCAGGTCTCGCCCCCGTCGGCGGAGCGAAGGAGTCCGGCTCCCAGATAGGTCCCGAAGGACTGCGAGGGGGTCACCTCCGCGCCGGCGTTGTCCACCTCGCCGGTCGCGGCATAGACGATGGCGGGATTGGAAGCGGCGTAGCAGATGTGGCTGGTGGCCAGGGAAGCTGTGGTGTCGGAGACCGGACGCCAGTGCGCGCCGGCGTCGGTCGACTTCCAGATTCCTCCGGTCGCCGAGGCCAGAAGCAGCGTCGATTCATCGGCGGGATCGACGGCCACCGCCGAGACTCTGCCCGAGACGTTCCCCCAGGACTGGTTGGAGAGAGCCACGGATTGGATCGGCCGGGGACCGATCGACTCCCACCGCGTTCCGCCGAACGTGAAACGGCCCTGCGCCCGCGGGCCGGATCCCGATGCCGCCGGCCGCATCGCGGGATCCACCGGCATATCGCAGGCTTCCTGAAGAGCCCTCCATCGATTCTGCGCCAGAACTCTTCCCTGCGGATCCCGGCGGCGCGCAGCGTTCCACGCCGCCCGCTCCCCGGGGCGGTCGGGCTGGCCCGCTTGCTCGCCCTCCGGCTCGGAGGCCGCCAGGGGAGCCGCCCCCGCGAGGCGGGCTGCGCAGAGAGAGCCGACAAGAACCACCGAGGCCGCGGCGAGGAGCCCGAAAATGGAACGCATTTTGGAGGAAAACTATACGACTCGGGGCAGTCAGTCCGAAAGGGCGGCTGCGCCCCGGCCAACAGGGAGACGCCCCGAAACGGCCGCGGGCTTGCGGTATTCTCGGCGGCCGCATGTCCGTCCCGCAGGCTCTTGTGCTCGGCATCCTCCAGGGCCTGACGGAATTTCTGCCGGTCTCCTCGACCGCGCATCTCTACCTGGCCCAGCTTCTCCTGGGCATCCGCAACGACGAGATCGCGCTCGCCTTCGACGTTGTCCTGCATCTGGGAACGGCTCTGGCCCTCACGGTCGCCCTGTTTCCGGATGTCCTGGCGATCGCCGTGGAGCTTGTTTTGTGGCTGGCGCGGCGTCCTCCCAGGAGTCCCCAAGCGCGCTCCCTCATTCTCCCCCTGGCGGTGGGTACGGCGCCGGGAGTCCTGGCCGGACTCCTCCTCTTGAAACGGGTCGAGTCGATCCGGACTCTCGCGCTCATCGCCGTCTCCATGCTCGTCGCCTCGGCGTATTTCTTGCTTTCCGAACGCGCGGCCGGCGCGCGCGAGGGCGGCGGGAAGACCGTGGCGGAGATCCGATTGAGAGACGGCTTCTGGATCGGAATCGCTCAGGCCGCGGCCGGACTCCTGGCCGGGTTTTCTCGCTCCGGATTCACCATCGCGACCGGCCTTCTCCGCGGATTTCGAAGGGACGAAGCCGCGCGCTTCTCGTTTCTTCTCGGGCTTCCCATCATCGCCGGCGCCGGCGCCAAAGCCCTCCTCGACCTGCGCCATGAGCATGGGCCCGCCGTGTCCTCCGCAGCGCTTGCCGCCGGATTCCTTTCCGCGGCCGTGGTCGGGTTCCTGGTGGTGCGATTTCTGCTTCGCTTTCTCAAGAAGCACACTCTGCGTCCCTTTGCCGTCTACCTGGGCGTCCTGGGACTCGTGCTGCTCGCCGTGAGCATCGCCCAGCGCCTTCCCCTGCTCGCAGTGCGTTGAGGACGCGCGTGCGTCTGCGGTTTGGCGAGCACACCTTCGACCCGGAGAGCGGCGAGCTCTGGCGCAACGGCAAGTCGGCACCTCTCTCCGTCCCGGCGCGGGAGCTCCTGCGGCTTCTCGTGGAGCGCCGCCCCGCGCCGCTTTCCCGGGAAATGCTGCGCGCCGCGCTATGGCCCGACACTCCGGCGCCGGAGGGCACTCTCGCCGCACTCGTTCTCGAGCTCCGAGGAATCCTGGAAGGAAAGGGGGATGCCGAGACGATTCGCCGCACCACGGATCCCGCCGGCTACGCCTTCGTCGCGCCGGCCGCGGAGGATCGCCGTCCGATCGCCGGAGACCGGGGATTCCGGTACCGGCTCCTCTGGGATGAGCGGGAGATCGCGCT
>DATFTF010000418.1:0-3507 GCA_035262245.1 Thermoanaerobaculia bacterium | reverse complement strand
GCGGCTCGGCCAAAGGGCCTCGACCTCCCGCCTGATCCCGTACCAGGGCTAAGGCTCCCAGGGGCCCTTCGCAACGCGACCAAGTTTCGCGAATTGGATTCGCGAAACGACTCGCGTTGCGGGAGCCGGAGCGGAGCTCGTCGATCAGGCAGGCCGTCGAGGCCGCATCCGGCCGAGCGGACTGCCGGTGCGCCCGTCAGTCGCAGATCGACGAACACCGCGGAGGCGACGTGTATGGCACTCCATTTGCAACACAGCCGCTCAAGGTAATGGAACTCGACATGAACTCCCACCCCAGCGCTCCTTCCTTACCAACCGGCCGCGCGTTTTCCCGCGGGGCCCGGCCACTGTCGATCTTCAGATCCTAGGGACCCACCAAACAGGCCTGCATGGCCGATCCGTCCGGCGAAAGCCGGACGGCGTCCCGCCATGGAGACATCGTGAATTGAGAAGTGTGATTTGTGATTGGGGCGGGGAAGGGCTGAGAGCCGAAAGCTGAGAGCTGAGAGCTATTTCTTCTCTTCGCTCTCGATGACCAGCGGGAGGAGGGTCGATTCCTTTTTGGAGGACAGGGAAATTTGCGTGCGGGCGCGCGCCACGCCTTTGATCGTCAGCAGACGCTTTTGCAGGAAGTCGGCGAGGGCCGCCGTGTCGGCCGCCTTCACTTTGAGCCGGTAGGCGTAGTCTCCGGCGAGGTAGTGACACTCCTGAACGCCGAGGAGTTTTTCGAGATCATCCACGAACCCTTTCTCGTACCGCGGGTGCTCCAGCGCGACATCCACGTAGGCGGTCAACGAGAAACCCATCTTTTCGTGGTCCAGCAGCGCCACGAATCCCTTGATCATTCCGTGGCGCTCCATCTTCTTGATGCGCTCGTTGACGGAGGGAGTCGTCAACCCGACGGCGCCGGCTATCTTGGCCTGCGAAAGCTTGCCGTTCCTTTGCAGCATGTCGAGAATCCGGAGATCGATGTCGTCGATGGTCATCTCCGCTGCCCTTAAAAGATTAGAAGCTTAATAGATTATGGCTAATAATATTAGACCACTCTGGAGTGTCAATGGCGTATTTTCGGCCTCCGCCTGAGCCCGGGGCGGGCCGGACCGGCTCAGCCGGAGGGGCCCCGACGGCCCACAGCCCATTGTTTCGGAAGAGGTTGCGGCCGATTCCGCGGACCCCCTGCGGGCATCGCGGATAATCCAAGTCATGGCCAAGCGGGACTACTACGAGGTTCTTGGCGTCTCCAAGTCGGCTTCGGAGGCTGATATCAAGAAGGCCTATCGTCGTTTGGCCCGCAAGCTTCATCCCGACGTCAACCCCGGCGACAAGACCGCGCAAAAGAAGTTCCAGGAGATCCAGGAGGCCTACGACCTCCTCAAGGACTCCGAGAAGCGCCGAGCCTATGACAGGTTCGGCCACGCCGCTTCCTCTCCCGGTTTCGATCCCGCTGCGGCGGCGGCCGCCGGATTCGGCGGCGGGCCCTGGACCGGAGCGTCCGCGTCCGGATCGCCCTTCGAAACGATCCACTTCGAAGGGGGTGATTTCGGCGACTTCTTCAGCGACCTCTTCGGGCGGACTCGCGGCGCGCGCAGCGGGCCGGAGAAGGGGGAGGATGCGAGCGGGACAATTGAGATCCCGTTTCGCGAGGCCGTTCTGGGCGGAACCGCCTCGCTCTCGCTTCGCCGGGAGAAAGTCTGCCCGCAGTGCGGAGGGACCGGCCGCTCCGGCAAGGAAGTTTGCCCGACGTGTCGCGGCGCCGGCACGGTCGCCGAATCGGAGGCCGTCAAGATCCGCATCCCCGAAGGGACCGAGGATGGCGCGCGGATCCGCGTTCCAGGAAAAGGCGGTCCCGGCGCCCGCGGAGGCTCCTCGGGCGATCTGTATGTCTCCGTCCGCGTCGTCCCGCACGCCTATTTCGAGCGCCATGGCGACGACATCCACGGCGTGGTGCCGATCACGGTCAAGGAGGCCTACGCGGGCGCGGAAATCGACGTCCCGACTGTCCACGGGACCGTGCGGGCCAAGATTCCGGCCGGCACGCAGGGCCGGCAGCGGTTCCGGTTGCGCGGTAAAGGCGTGAAGAATCCCCGCACCGGACAGGTCGGCGACCACATCTACATCGCGCGCATCCTCGTGCCCAAGTCCATGACGCCTGCCGGACTCGACGCAGTCACGCTGCTCGACTCGCTCTACGAGGAGCCGGTGCGCAAGGACTTGCCGAAAAGTTTGTAACTCAGCGAGTCCCAAGAGCCGCGCGGATCGCCGGCTGTTCGGGATTGAGGGCCAGGGAGCGCCGCAGCATCTCCGCGGCCTCCGCGTCGCGATGGAGACACCGGAGGGCCAGGCCGGCCACGTTGTAGTCGTCGGCGCGCGCCTGAGCGCTTAAGAACGGCCGGATCAAATCGAGTGCTTCCTGGCAACGACCGCGGGAAAGCTCCAGACCAGCCAAGGAGACCAGGACCGGCTCGGCGTTGGGAAGACGGCGCGCGGCTTCTCTCAGAAATGCCTCCTCCTCGCCGAATCGCCGGGCGGCTTCCATGCGCGCGGCGATCTCGTACACCGCCCACTCCTGGCCCTCGCCTCCCGCGTCCAGCAGGCCGCGGGCGGCAGCCATGGCCTCCGGCATCCTCCCGAGGTCAATCAGGACGCTCGTCAGGTCGACGTGCGCCGCCGCATAGCCCGGCCAGAGCTCGAGCGATTTGCGAAAGGCGTCCACCGCCTCGGCCCGCTTGCCGCGCGCGCTCCAGTAGTTGCCGAGGTTCAACCATCCCGTCGCGGTCCAGCCCGGCGTCGTTCCGGGAAGCGGACCGGTCGAGGAGGACTGCCCGGTCAGGTACCCCAGCGTCCGCAGCCGTTGCGCGTATTCGTCCTGGGCCGGCGCAACGAAGGGAAGCCGCCGGGGCCGCTGGAAGGCGCGCCACAGATCCTGACGCTCGGGTGCGGAGACGCCGCGGAACCAGGCTGTCCGGGCCGCGCCGGGAGCCTTGCGGTCGACCGGAAGCTCCAGGACCGCAGCGATCGTCGGCTCCACGTCGAAGACCGAGAGCGTCTCGCGCGCGGGGGAAGAGTTGACGTCCCGGCCCCAGGCGGCCGCGATCCCCATCGTCCGATGGGAGGCCCCGGCGCTTCGATACTGGAGCGGGTTGCCGCCGCAGGAGCGTCGATTTCCCCACTGGAATCCGTGGTCCGACACCAGCAGGAGGTTCGCTCCGTCCTTCTCCGCGCGCTCCATCCACCGGCCCAGCAATTCGTCCATGCGCGCGTAGTACTGGGGCACGACCTCCGAGAGACGCGCGAAGTCCTGCGGCGCGACGCAGGGCAGGCGCGGCGCCGTCTCCCGGCCGAACATGTGGGCGATCTCATCGGTTCCGAGAAAATAAAGGGCCATCGACTGCGGCCCGAGCCGATCGTAGAAATCCTCGGCCACAGACTCGACCGATGAGGTGCTGCGCAGGAGCTTCGTCAGCATCTGTCCCCGCTTGCCCGAGATTTCCGCGTCGGTGAACTGCC
>DATFTF010000417.1:0-4656 GCA_035262245.1 Thermoanaerobaculia bacterium | reverse complement strand
GAGATCGAGATCCCGCAGCCGGACTGGAACGCGCCGCCCACCTTCACGTGGGACACCGAGGCGAAACAGGAGAAGCCGCGGACGTACCGGCTCCACCAGCGGCTGGCCGGCGGCTTCGAGCTCGTAGACGTCCTCAACAAGAAGGTGCTCCTGAGGTTCCGCGACACCGGTCTGGTGATCCCTGACTGGCTCTTCACCGAGATGTTCGAGGGCTATCAGGATCTCCAGGAGCCGGTCATCTACCGCCACGAGCACCCAGGGACGGTCCTCGCGGCCGACTTCCTGATGCAGTTCATTCCGGCCGCCACCGCGTTCCTGCTCGCGAACCCGGAGATCGGCGTGTGCACGATGGAGCCCGGATTCGTCGGTGAGGGCGGGGCGATGCTGCCCGAGGCGGGGAACGTCTTCGCGGGCGAGGAGGGCGAAGCTCTAACGATGGAGCAGGCCGGCGGCATCTGCCCCGAGAACCCGGCGGTCACGCCCGGAGAAGGATCGACCGGCTTCGAGGAGGAGCCGACCCTCGTCGACGTCGAGCCGTTCGGCGCGACGCAGCCGGCCGAGGGGTTCAACTTCGCGACCGACGAGGCGTGGATCTACGACGGCAGGGTGATCCGGGTGATCGAGACTGCCGAGGGTCCGAGGGCGTTCTATCTGCGAACCGGCGAGGGGGGCGAATTCCCGTTCGGAGCACAGCCCGGCGACTGGGTTCCGTTCGACGGCTTCCAGCCTCAGAGATTCGGCGCCCGGTTCGTCAAGCCCGAATTCTCGGTCGATCCGGGGATGCCGGACTTCGATCTCTGGCGGTGGGGCAATGCCGAGAACAAGGCGATCAACGAGTGGATCAAGACGCAGCCGGAGGCGGCGCCGGTGGACGTCGGGGAGAACTGGAGGGTCATCCAGCAGCGGCTGCAGGACCTGGGAGTTCCGGTGGCCTTCCCGCTCCTCTGATCCTTCAGCCTTCGACGACCTTGCCGCTCTTGACCAGCTCGCGCGTGGCCGCGCGGCGCAGATGCTCCATCCCGATCGGCCTCGCCTCCGCCGCCGCCATGTAAGCGGCGGCCAGCATCGCGTTCTTGATCTCACCTCCCGAAATCTCGAACTCCCGCGCGAGAACGGCGAGATCGATGTCCTCGGCGCGGTCGGCTGCGGCGGGAAACATTCCCTGCCAGATCCTGTGCCGGTCGGGCTCGCTCGGCATCGGGAAATCGACGACGACATGGAGCCGCCGTAGGAACGCGTCGTCCATGTCCTGCATCCGGTTCGTGGCCAGGATCGTGACGCCGTCGTACTCCTCCATCCGCTGGAGGAGGTAGCCGACTTCGATGTTGGCCCAGCGGTCCTGTGGGCTCTTCGCCTCACCGCGCTTCCCGAAGAGGGCGTCGGCTTCGTCGAAGAAGAGGACGCCGACGCGGGCGCCGAACGCCATCGCGATGTTCTTCTCGGTCTCCCCCACCCACTTGCTCACGAGCTGAGAGGCGTCGATGCGGTGGAGGTCGAGGCCGAGCTCCCTGGCCAGGACCTGCGCCGCCATCGTCTTGCCTGTGCCCGAAGGGCCGGCGAAGAGCGCCGTCAGCCCGTGACCCATTGGAACGCGGCGCACGAAGCCCCAGTCGTGGAGGACGCGATGGCGCTGGCGGACCCATGCCACCGCCAGGTCGAGCTCTTCGTTCACGTGCGCCGGCACGACCAGCTCGGGGCGTTCGTAAGGCAGCGGCAGCTTCTGCGCGAGCGGCCCGATGGAGGCCGAGTCGACTGCGCGCGCGGCATCGCGCA
The DNA here is from genome assembly GCA_035262245.1 of Thermoanaerobaculia bacterium. GTDB lineage: Bacteria > Acidobacteriota > Thermoanaerobaculia > UBA5066 > Gp7-AA6 > DATFTF01. The sequence goes on along the minus strand of DATFTF010000417.1, from coordinate 2,883 downwards.
GCGCCGCGTAGCCGAGGCGCTCGCCGGCCGGCCTGAGGGAGAGGTCGGCGACGGCCCGCGCGACGGACCGCGCAATGCGGCCCGGGCCGAACGCGAAGCGGGCCGCGAGCTCCGACAGCTCCGACTCCTCGAGCCGGGTGCCCTGCGGGAGGAGCGCCTGCCATAGCCGTGTGCGCAGCGGCACGTCCGGCTGATCGAGAAAGACGACCGCGGGAGCCCGCGGCGACGCGGCGATCGCGCCGCCAAGCTGGTCGACCTCGAGCAGCAGCGCGAGCGGGCGGTCTTCCGCTCCGGCTTGCCAGAGGCCTCGCCAATCGAGCTGGGCCGCGCCGGTCGCCGGATGCGGACGGATGACGAGCGCCGCCCGATGCCAGCGGGCCTCCCGCCTCGCCGCGCGCATCCGTTCCCCCATGACGTCGGAGGGAACCTCGACGTCGACGGCCACAACCCCGGCGGCAAACAGCGCCGCGCGAGCGGCGGTGGCTCGCCCCGAGCCCTCGGGGCCGACGAGGACGAGCGGCGGCACCCGGCGCCTGGCGCGAAGGTTCTCTCCCCACGCCGAAAGCCGCTCGCGCGTCATATCCTCGAGAACCAGTCGCTTGAGAAGGTCCTGCTCCCCCCGCCGCACCTCGATGCCGGGCTCGTCGGCGGGCGTCGCGCCGTCGCCGGCGAAGCGCGGCACGAGCCTCCGCGGCAGGCGCACGGCCAGGCCGGACAGGGGCCCGTCGCCTTCCAGTTCGAGGAGACCGTCCCGCAGGAACGGCCGCGCCTCGATCCCGAGCGGCCACGCAAGGCGTCCGCTCTCCTCTCCGGCCAGCGCGAGCACGAGCCCGAGCGTTGGACGCGTGCGGGCGACATGGTCATTGAGGAATGCCACGAGCCGCCCGAACCGCGGGTCGATCTCCACGGCGAGCGCGAGGACGAGCGCGTCGTATTCCGCGGGCTCCAGCTCGAAAGTCTTTCGCGCGTGCCGCAAGGGGAGAAACGCTCCCGCGGCGATGGCCTGCTCGGCACGGGTCTCGACTTCCTGGCGCATCCCGGGCGTCGACGGTCTCGCCCGATTTCCAGTGAGGTCGCCGGCCAGCTCGGCGACGAGTCCGTTCGCTTCCCCCTCCTCGATGACGAGCCCCCGCACGGCGTCCCCGGCCGGCGTGCGCCCGCGCTGCCGTTGTCTCTGAAGATGCCAGGCGAGCGAGTCCAGAATCCGAGCGAGCTCGGCTTTAAGATGCCATCGCCAGTCCCAGGGCGTCGAGACCGCTCCCGAGCGAGGCTGCCCGGGCTGCGTCGACGCGGGCGAGAGCGAAGTCCCTCCGAGGACCTGATTCATCTTGTCCTGCTACCGGTCGTCGCGACCGCATTCTCGTGACGGCGCGAGCGTTCCACACGCAGGCGCGATCCGTGTCTCGCAGGTGGTCGAAACTGCCACCCCACGAAGGATATGCGATCTGGACGAGCGCGGAGTTCGAATCGAGCGCTCCAGATTTCCTGGCCCAACTCACCGCTTCATGGCGATTGTCTTGGCAAGTAGGAGTGTCTCTGAAGAACGCACGTCTGCGTGGTCCCTCAGCCTCGAGGTCCGCGACTCGGGGAGGCCGCGTGCGGTTCTCGGATGGCTGGCGGCGTTGGAGCCTCGTGGGAAGCCTGCTCCTCCTTTGGCTGTCGGCGAACACGGGCTTCGGTCGGGCAGCCAACTTGGGGGCTCAGGCCTCCGCGCCTCCGGCCCGAAGGACCTTGCCGCCAAGTGCGTACCAGGTTCAGCCGGGGGTTGGGACCGACGTTCCGAACTTGCGGGGGCAGCGTCGAGAGGAAGTCCCGCGGATTCTGGAGGCGGCAAGGCTCAGACTCGGCACGGTCAGCGTGGCTTTCTCGCAGGATCCGGCGGGGCAGGTGACTGCGCAGAACCCCGAAGCCGGCGAGCACGTTGCTCGCGGCACGCAAGTCAACGTGACGATCTCTCGCGGCCCCGACCTCGTCCCCGTGCCGAACGTGATCGGGCAGCCGCTCGAGGCAGCGAAGCAGTCCCTTGCCGAGGCAGGACTCAACATCATCTTGGTTGGGAAGAAGGAATCGGATCAGCCTGCGGAAACTGTCGTGGATCAGCTGCCTCGGGGCGAGACGAGAGTAAATCGCGGAACGCGCGTGGAAGTGACGATCGCGGTTCCAGCGGCGAAGGTTCCTGTTCCCAGCCTTGTCGGACTGACCGAGGACGCGGCACGCGAGAAGCTGGCCGGAGCCGGGCTCACGCAGGGTGCACGGGAGGAACGCGCCACGAAGGACCCCGCGGGCACGATCGTCGGGCAAGACCCCGCCGCCGGTGAGCTGGTTGCCCGAGGGAGTCCTGTGAGCACAATAGTCGCCGCTGCGGCCGAAATCGCAATCGTCCCAAGTCTCGTCGGGCGATCCATTCCCGAAGCCGAGAAGATCCTTCTCGAGGCCAGGTTGCGCTTCGGGCGGCAACAGGAGGTGAAGAGCGACGAGCCCTCGGGACACGTTCTCCGACAGAGACCGCTACCCGATACCCATGTGCCTCCGGGGACCCCGGTGGAGGTCCTCGTCTCCGTTTCCGCTTGGGTCGAGGTGCCCGATCTCTCGGGCCTCGGCAACGAGCAGGCCCGGCAGAGACTGAGGCAGAGCGGTCTGGTCCTCGGAGCCGTCGGGCAGCAGGTTTCCGCCCTCTCCGTAGGAACCGTGGTTCGCCAGGCCCCGGGCGCGGGCGGCCGAGCACGGCCTGGAACACGCGTCGATGTTTGGATGGCATCGGCGCAGGTCGTGTTTCCTTGGCCGGCGGTCATCGCCGTGACGGTCGTCGCGGGCCTCGTCGCCGCCGGCGTATACCGGACCATGGTCCGGCGACAGAGGAGCCCGAGACAAGACAAGCCCCTC
>DATFTF010000416.1:0-4530 GCA_035262245.1 Thermoanaerobaculia bacterium | reverse complement strand
CTTCGATAGACTCCTGGGCAGCGCCGGTGCTTACTACTTTTACGACCAGGGACTTGCGCTTTCGCCGTCCGTCGCGGGCCTTTGGCAGAAGTACCTGTATGTTGTCAGCGGGAGCCGCGAGCTGCGCGTGACGCTCGTCTGGACGGACCCGGCAGCCAGCGTGACCGAGCCGGCCAGCGACGGCGGAAGCGTGCCGCCGGGCGCCGCGATCAATAACCTCGACCTCAGCGTCACGAATTCGGCGGGGACGACCACCTGGTATGGCAACCGCCTCGACCTGGCAGGCACAGGCTATAGCATCGCTAACCCGAGCCCGGTGAACCCCGACGCCGTCAACAACGTCGAGCAGGTGATCCTCCCGGCTGGTACGTTCACGGTAGGCGCGGGCATCATCGTCTCGGTCACGGGGACCAACATTCCGTCCGGAAGCCAGGACTTCTCGGTGTTCATCGACAACGCTACCGAACCTGCCACGACCCTTACGACAATGAGTCCTTGCAGGCTCATCGATACAAGAAATCCACCCGGTCCCCTCGGTGGCCCGGCGCTCTCGGCCAACATGACTCGAACCTTTACTGTCTGGAACAATTGCGGAGTCCCGACCTCCGCGAAGTCGGTCGTCGTCAACGCCACAGTCACCCAGACGGGGGCGGACGGCACGCTTCGCCTCTTTCCGGGTGGGATCCAGCCACCTCTGGTGGGCGTTGTCTACTACTCGGCTGGCCAGACCCGAGCGGACAACTCGATCGTGGCTCTCGGAGGCAGCGGAACGATCGCTGCCAGGCCCGATCAGACTGCCGGGACGACGACTCAACTCATCCTGGACGTTGTCGGTTACTATCAGTGAGGACGAAAATGCGACTCAGAATGATCCTCTCGTTGGTCGCGGCGGCTCTCTTGTTCGGCCCCTCTTCCGCCAGAGCGGCCGGCCCTCTCAAGTTTTACGCCGTCACGCCCTGCCGCCTCGTGGATACTCGACTGTCGCCAGGCACCCCGATCACAACGGGAGTGCCGTTCAATTTCAAGGTCATCGGTAGCTGCGGAGTACCACTGGGGGCCAATGCGGTTTTTCTGACGGTGACGTCAGTCTCTCCCACGGATGGAGGCTTCATCGTCGTGTACCCCAAATCCTGGGACGCGTCCGCTGCTTTCGTTCGTTAGCGTTGATCCGGGGGAGCGCGGTCTCGCCAACGGCGGCATCTTCCCAGTTGGGACAGACTCGTCGCTCCAGATGACCGCTGTGTATGGCACGTGTTGTGGCCACGGGACGAGTCATCTGGTAGTGGACGTGATGGGTTACTACACGCCATGAGAAACCAGCCAGACCGCAACGCTAATCATCCGAACAGGCACGGGAGGGACCAATGAAGAGGCACCGCCTCGCGCTACTGATCACCGGCTTTCTTATCGCGTCGAGCCTCTCGGCGGCCGAGGTTCACGTTGTTCGCTTCCTGGTCCAGCCGGACTTCAATCCGCCCCCCTGCGTGTCCTTCGATGCGTGGTCGAGCGAAACCTTCTTTCATAACTCGACGGATGTGGTGCAGACCGTTCAGTTCCTCGGTGTCAGCAATGGAAAACCAGGACCAAATCCCAAGCCCCTCTCCATCCCGCCTCACCAGACTGTGGAGATCCCCGGTGACGACTCGCTCGGCTGGAGCCCGGCGGGCGCGCGGGGGACAGTCCTCTGGGTCAACCGCCTCGACGTCCCGCAAGGGGTGATCGTCGCCAACCGCGTCACTTCGACCGTGGATGACGTCGGGACGGACCCGACTCGCTTGCCATGCACGGGGCGGCAGACGGAATATGCGGGGCTGCCGCTGCCCGTTTTCGGCGCTCTTACGCCGGCTGGCACGACGCAGTACTTCCTAGGGACTGACGTGGGTACCGATCCAGCGGAAACCGGGACAAAGGACGCGCGGCTCAATATCGGAGTGTACAACGGCGGGGCCGCAGCAGCCGTGGCGTCGATTCGAATTTACTGCGGGCAGAAAGGACCCGATCCCGGTTCTCCGAACTCGCTCGTTTCCACCCAACAGGTCCAGGCTCCCCCAGACTCCCTGGTTCAGAAGACCGTTCTCAGCTCCACTTCGGCTGCCCCATGTCCGGTCGTCGGCTTCTGGTACGCCACCGTGACGGCGGACCAGCCGAGCTTCGCGTACGCGATCGGGCTGGCCAACGGAACGCTGCCGACATTTCCGGGGACAGTAGCGCTCACCTATACAGGCAATTGAAGCCTCTTCTCTGCTTCTTCCGCCGCCGCAGGGCAGATCCGTGGCGCCGCGGTGCTCGAGATCTGATTCGGATTTACCGGACGCGCACCCGAAGCAGCCGGGGCCGGTCGCCGGGTTGGAAGCGCAGCTCGAGCAGCGACGGAGGCCCCTTCTCTTTGGCCACCGCGACCTTGTCGTTGGCCGCCGCGCTCTTCTCGTCTGCCACGCTGCCTTCGCGCGAAGCCTCCTGGCGAAAAAGCCTCTTGCGAAGATCGGAGTCGTCGGGCCTCGCTTCGAGGACCCGACCGCTTGCTTCGACGACCAGAACGAAGGCTCGACCCTTCAGCTCCGCCGGAATCTCGATCGCTTCGGCGTTGGAGAGCGCGGGGACCGGTCCGGCTCCGTCGAGCGCGGTGAGCTCCAGACGCGGCGGCGCGGCCAGGGAGTCGGTCGCGAGCCTCGATGTCGTTCCACCTTCGCCGCCCGCGTGCTCCTGAAGTTGCGCTGCGAATCCCTGCTCGGTCTTCACCTTCGCCTGCTTGTTGCTCCGCGCCGCCGGAGGAGACTGCGGCTTGGGCTCAGAGGGGGCTGCGTTGGTGAGCCGCCCGTCGAGATCCTTCTGCGTGACCTCCTCATCGCTCTCCGCCCGCGCCGGGGGAGCCGGAGCGAAGGCGGCCTGGTTGCGCGATTGCGCTTGCTCCGCTTCCTTGAGCGCGTTTCGCGGCGGGCGCGGTTCGGAAACCGGAGCGCCCGCCGGGGCCGGAGGGACCCTGCGCTCCTTCTCCGCATTCGCCGCGGCGGCGTCTCTGCGGCCGCTGTCGGAGGAGCGCGGCTGCGATTCCACGGTGACCGGAATGGTCGCCGGCGCCCGAGCCAGACGCCGCTCCGCGGCCTCCCGCCGCAGAACGACCTCGGAGCCGATGATGACCGCCAGAAGCGCCGCGGCAAAGGCCCCCGCCCAGCGCAGATCGATGCCGAACGACACTCCCAGAGGAGAGCGGCGAGGGCTCGCGGCCTGGAGCTTGCGCAGGATTCGCGCGGAGAGGTCCGGCGCCGCGGGACGCGGCCGGTTCGAGCGAAAGAGAGCCAAAGCCGCTTCGAACTGCGCCGCCGCGCCGCGGCACTCGGCGCAGTGAGCCCGGTGCGACTCGAACTGCACCCGCTCCGCCGCGGACAAGTCGCCGTCGTGGAGCCGGGAGAGAAATTCGGGCGAGCGGCCCGGGTGGGCAAATGCTGGTTTCATGACGAGCTTCTTCCGTTGGTCATCAGGGGCAGCAGAATGACCTTCAACTGCCCGCGGCCGCGCGCGATCCGCGATTTGACCGTGCCGACCGGGATACTCAATGACTGGCTGATCTCTTCGTAACTCCATTCCTCCAGGTCCCGAAGAACCACCGGCATTCGGAACTCCGCGGGAAGCAATTTCAAGGCCTCGGTCACGAACCGCCGCGACTCGCCCGCCCGGGCGTCGTCCTCCGGCGAGGCCGTGTCGCCCGGCGGGTCCGCGGGATCCTCCTCATCGCGGCGCGAGGCGAAGATCCGACGGAAGCGGCTGCGCGAGCGATAGCGGTTCTTGACGGTGTTGTCGGCGATGGAGGCCAGCCAGGCGCGCGGCGGCGCGTCGCCTCGGAACCCGGCCAGTCCCCGGTACGCCTTGAAGAAAACCTCCTGCGTCAGATCGTCGGCGTCCTGCTCGCCCACCGCCCGCGCCATCCACCGGTGCACCGTCTCCAGGTGACGGCGCACGAGCTCGGAAAAGGCCTCGCTCTCTCCCTCCCGGGCGAGCGCAACGAGTTGCTCGTCGGGAGTGTCCGCGAGGATCTCGGGCGAGCGGCTCGGTTCGTCCAGCGGCACGGCAGCGCTTTCGTCGCCGATATTGTCAATGAATCCGGCCTGGATCGGGAGCATATTCCGGCTCGAAGCCACGGCCCCGCTCCCGGGCGAAGAGGTCGTCGGCCCGCGGAAGGACGCCCAGGCGCACCAGCTCGGACCGAAACTCGTAGCGGAGCGAGATCCGGGCCGCCGGCGCCGATTCCGCTTCGAAGTCGACCCACTCGATCGGGTTTTCGGTCCGCTCGCCGATCCCGGTCGCTGCGAACCGGTCCCCTTCGGCGGGCTGCGCCTGCGCCATCTCCCGGCGGCTGCCGGACGAGCTTCCGGCGCCGTCGGGCGGGACCGGCGCGGGCGCGCGCGCGGAGTCGCGGGACTTGGCCTGAGCGTCTTCGTCTTTCGGCGCTCCCTCTACGATCGGTTCTCTCGGATGCATCCCCGCCTGCGGCCGCCTCAGGCGCTCCCTGTAGAAAACCGCCTCGATCGTCCC
>DATFTF010000415.1:0-2849 GCA_035262245.1 Thermoanaerobaculia bacterium | reverse complement strand
GCCTTCCGGAAGCAGGAGAAGGCCGGGGCCCCCTACAACCTGCGCGCGCGCATCTGGAAACGCCGCAACATGCTGGAGCTCGCCGGCAAGCCGGCGCCGGCGATCCGCGCCGAGGACCATGTAGGCCCCGAGCCCCCGGCGCTGGAGTCCCAGCGCGGCAAACCGGTGGTCCTGTTCTTCTGGTGGGAATCGTGCGGCGACTGCCGGATGCAGTCGGCGACGCTGCGCAAGGTCGTGGCGAAGTACCGGGACAAGGGGGTCATTTTCGTCGCGCCCACGCGTTTCTACGGCAAGCCGGAGACGCGAGCCGAGGAGAAGGAGAAGATCGAGAAGAGCTGGCGGGAGACCTACGAGCTCGCCGACAGCGTCGCCGTGCCCATCAGCGATGCCGCGATGGTTCGCTACGGCGTGTCGGCAACCCCGACGTTCGTGTTCGTGGACCGCGCCGGAATCGTGCGCCTGTACGCGCCGACGCGTCTGAGCGAGGCGCGGCTCTCCGCGGAGATCGACCGGCTGCTGAAGACCGGAGCCCGGGAGAAGAAGACCTGATCGTCCGCCGGGACGCTCAGGGCTCTCTCTTCGAGAGCTCGGTCACCGCGCCGCCGGGAAATCGCTCGCGGACAAGAAAGCGGGGCGTCCTGCGACTGACCCAGACTTCATAGGTCTCCGGGCCGCGGTTCTTGTCGATCCGGTATTCGATGCGCGCCGTCTCGAAACCGCCTGCGGGCACGGCGAGCTTCTCGAACCCGGCCACCCGGACCGATACAGGAGAGTTTCCGGTGTTGGGATCGTAGACGTGGAAAGCGAACGCGCTTCCGGCGGCGTAATCGGGGAGGGCCATCACCGCGGCCCAGTCGATGCGCTGGTCGATGGTGTCGCCGGCGACGGTCTCATCGACAGCGCGCGGTTGCGAGGCGGCGCCTCGGGACACGGCGAAGCCGGTCACCCGGCGATCCGCGTAGCGGAGCTCGAAGACGGTTCGGGCCGCGGCACCCGCGCCCGTCTGGAGCCTGGCGAAGATCGGCCGAAACGACCGGGAGCAGACCGCCTCCCACGATTGCTGGAACGCCCCGGAAACGGCGTTCGTAAAGACGAACTCGCCGCTCTCCTCGCGCCGGCGCAGCTCGATCCGGCTTTGGCCGGCGTCCTTCCCCTCGACGATCGTGCGGTAAAGATAGGTCCCGGTCTGGAGCCTCTGGGCGTCGAAGTCGGGAGGCGCGCCCTGTCCCGAAGCCGCGGCGCACGCCAGGGAGGCGATCGCGGCCAGCCGGCCGAGGCTAACAATATATAGATTGTAAGCGCTCAGCGCCACGGCTGAGCGGCCGAAGGACCGTAGATGGACGGCACGGTTCCGACGATCTTGAGATAGATGGAGAGCTGGCCCCGGTGGTGGATGTGGTCGAACAGAACGGACCAGAGGAAGTCCGTCATTGGGACGTCCCCCATCGTCTTGGGCGCGACGAAGAATTGCACCGAGACATCCATGTCCGAGTCGTCCATCTGGGCGAGCTGGGCCACGATCTTTTCTCTCGCCTGGGCGACCGCGGCCGCGATCTGGCTGACTCTCTCCGGCGGAGGCGGCGGCCCCCCCGGCGCGGGCGTGCGCCCGAAGCTGGCCCCCTGCTCGAGCCCCTTCAGAATCAGACGGTCGAGTCCGGTCGCGAGTGGCCAGGCCACCTCGCGGGCGGTGCGGCAGAGCTCCTGGGGCCGGAACCCGGACTGGTCGTCCGGATAGGCCTGGAGCACACGCGCGGTTCGGTCCATCTCCTGTTCGAACGCGTTGAGAAACTGCTGCCTGTGGCTTTTCATGGAGGCGTCTCCTTGCGCCGAGTCTCTCGCCTGGACCATGGGGGCTGTCAAGCGCGGCGATGGACTCGCGACCCCGCCCTGCGGCGAGTCTTTTGCAAGCGTGGCTCGAAGCGGACCCGAACTCCGCGATTTAGGCGAGACCGACGAGAGAGTCATGGCGAAGAGAACGAGGAAGAAACGTGTGCGGCCGCCGATGGGCCGCTCCTCGCCTTTGTCCCCCGTTGACCTGGAGACGTACGACGCTTCGTCCGGCCTCCTGAACGCCCTTGTCGACACTCCCAGGGGCAGCTCGATCAAGTTCAAGTACAGCCTGGAAAAGCGCTGTTACACCATCGCCCACGTTCTGCCGCCGGGAACGGTCTTTCCATTCGATTTCGGCTCCATCCCGCGGACCGCAGCGCAGGATGGAGATCCGCTCGATGTGCTCATCATGATGGAGTGGCCCTCCTTCGCAGGCTGCCTGGTGCCGGTTCGCCTGATCGGCGCGCTCGAGGCCGAGCAGACTCAGGAAGGCGGGACGTTCCGCAACGACCGCCTGATCGGAGTGGCCGAGCGTTCACGGGTTTATCGGGACAGCAAGACGCTGTCGGATCTGGAGGGAGGGCTGCTTCGCGAGCTCGAACACTTCTTCGTTTCCTACAACGAAGAGCGGGGCCGCAAATTCAAGGTTCTCGACCGCGTCGGTCCCGACCGGGCGCGACGACTCGTGGAGGGTGGTCAGAGCCGGTTCCGGAAAGATCATCGCCGTCGCGCGCGGTGAGCCGAGCGCAACCGAAGACCCGGACGCGCCGGTCAGGCGGTTGCCGTCGAATCGAAACGGCGCGGCGCGCCGAGAACGTGATCGAAATACCGCGCGACCTCCTGCGGGTCGAGCCGCGCGCCGCAGAGCCCGATGTAGCCGTCCGGCCGAACCAGAAAAAACGAAGGGCTCGGGATGTGGAGCTGCTCGAGCGCCGGCTCGACGCCTGCCTCCGGAATCGTCACCGTTCGCACGAGGCCGCCGCGGCCCGGCGGGTCGCCCGGCAAGCCGGACTGGCCTC
>DATFTF010000414.1:0-6505 GCA_035262245.1 Thermoanaerobaculia bacterium | reverse complement strand
GCTGCGAAGACTTCCGCCACGGTCTTCACCGTCGACAGCATCGGAGACGAGCCGGACGACAACCTCTCGGACAGCCTCTGTCATACGGCCGCGGGCACCTGCACGCTTCGCGCGGCCATCCAGCAGGCCAACGCGACGGGCGGCGCGGTGATCAATTTCAACATCGCCGGTCCGGGCGTGCACATCATCCGGCCGGCCTTCACGTTCGATCCGATCACCTCGCCCGTCACCATCGACGGTTACTCCCAGCCGGGATCGAGCCCGAACACGCTCGCCGTGGGCGAAAATGCCGTTCTCACCATCGAGCTCGACGGCAGCTTCTTGTCGGGTGTGGCCAACGGCCTGACGATCCAGGCCGGCGGATGCAAGGTCAAGGGTCTGGTCATCAGCCGATTTACCAACCCCGCCATCGTGCTCGACGCCGTTCCCGGCGCGGGTGGTAACACGGTCCAGGGCAACTTCCTCGGAACGGACCCGACGGGCACCGTCGCCGAGGGCAATGCGGGAATCGGGCTGTGGCTCCGCTCGCCCAACAACACAATCGGCGGCCCAACTCCCGGCGATCGCAACCTCATCACGGCGACTCGGGAGGGCTCCCTGACCGTGCCTCCCGACCCGTACGCGTCGAATCTCGCGATCGAAGGTTCCTCCGCCTTCCCTTCCACCGGCAATGTCGTCCAGGGCAACTACATCGGAACCAACGCGAGTGGAACAGCTGCGCTCTCTTCACCCAACGGAGCGGCAGGAATCGTCGTCAACACGGCCAACTCCGGAGGCGTGACGATCGGCGGTCCCGCCACGGGGGCGGGCAACGTCATCTCGGGGCATGCCTTCTTCGGGCTCGAGATCTTGAGCACCACATGCACCTTCCCGACCACCGGGGTCGTCGTCGAAGGCAACTTCATCGGGACCGACGTTCACGGAGCGCCTCTCGGCAACGGCTACGGGGGAATCCACATCGGCTGCAACGCCTCGAACAACACGATCGGCGGGACAGCGCCCGGAGCGGGCAACGTGATCGCCAACAACGGAGCGGCTCTCATCAACGGCGCCGGCGTCGTGGTGGACGTCCTGGGCCGCACCGGATTAGGCAGCGGAGCCGCCGGAACGGGTAATGCAATCCGCGGCAACAGCATCTACAGCAATACGGCCGCGAGCTCCCCGCTGACTCGAGGTCTGGGAATCGATCTCATCGGAAACGGCCCGACGCCCAACGACGCAGGGGACGGAGATATCGGGCCGAACAACCTGCAGAACTTTCCCGTGCTGTCTTCCGCCACGTCCGGCGGAGGAAGCACGACGATTGCGGGCACGCTCAACAGCGCCGCGAACACCACGTTCGCGATCGACTTCTATGCGAGCCCCTCCTGCGATCCGTCCGGCTACGGCGAAGGACGCGTTTATCTCGGTTCCGCCTCGGTGGCGACCAACGGAGCCGGAAATGCAGGCTTCAGCGTCACTTTGCCGGTCTCCGTGGGCGCTTCCAACCAGATCACGGCAACAGCGACGGATCCGAACGGGAACACGTCCGAGTTCTCCGCGTGTCTTCCGGCGTCGGGGGGCGGAGCCAAATTCTTCACCGTGACCCCTTGCCGCGTGGCCGACACGCGGGGGCCGGCCGGCCCCTACGGGGCTCCGGCCCTGTCCGGTGGAGGCAATCGCACTTTCGTGATCGGCGGTCAATGCGGAATCCCGGCCGGAGCCCGGGCTGTAGCCTTCAACTTCACGGTCACGCAGGGCACGGGGCAGGGGGACATCCGTGCCTTTCCCGGGGGCACTCCCCTTCCGCTGGTCTCCACCCTCAACTGGTCTCCAGGACAGACCCGCGCCGACAACGCGGTCACGGGTTTGGGAGCGTCCGGCGATCTGACCGTCCATGTCGATCAACCCGGCGGGACAGTCCAGATCATCATCGACGTCACCGGGTACTTCCAGTGAGATCCGCACGGGGGATGCGGGGGCGACGACCGGTCGCCTCGGCCGTTTCGCGGCGTCCAGAAGGCTTCCGGCGCTCGGCTCGGCTAAAGAACTCCTAATACTTTGCGGTTTCGGGTCGATCTGAACCAGAATCACTCAGTCTCCGTCGAAAGCGAGGAGTGGATGCGTCGCCGCTTGCGGTCCTGGGGCGCGGGACTCGTTCTCGCAGTGGTCTCATCGGCGGCCCTGTGGGGCACCACCTTCACCGTGCATGTCGGGGGCGTCGGAAACGTCTTCACTCCCGCCACGCAGTCGATTTTCGTCGGAGACACGGTCCACTGGGTCTGGGACGGCGGATTCCACTCGACGACGAGCGGGTCGTGCAGCGCATTGTTTACCTGCACTGCGGACGGCACCTGGGACAGCGGGACCACGGGCACCATTGGAAACACTTTCGATTTCACCTTCTCCACCGCGGGGACGTTTCCTTACTACTGCAAGCAGCACCTGGGCATGATGACCGGAACGATCGTGGTCAAGCCTCCGGCGCAGTTCCACACCGTCGCGCCCTGCCGAGTCGCCGACACACGGGGAGCCACCGGACCCTACGGCGGGCCCTCCCTCGCCGGGGGAAGCAGCCGCACATTCGTGATCGCGGGACAGTGCGGTGTGCCGCCGACGGCTTCGTCCGTCTCCTTCAATTTCACGGTCACCAATGCGACTGGCGACGGCGATCTGCGTGTGATTCCGGCCGATCAATCGCTCCCCGTGGTCTCGACGCTCAACTGGAGAGCCGGCCAGACTCGGGCGAACAACGCCACGGTCGGTCTGGGAGCGTCGGCGGGGGACATCCTCGTCCGCGTCGACCAGGCCGGAGGGACGGTGGATCTGGTCATCGACGTCAACGGCTATTTCGAGTAGCCCGGCGGCGGCCTAACGCGGTGAGCCGGCTCGGGGAGGGCGGCGGAGGCTAGAATCTCCTGCAACCCATGCACTCCGAGCCCGCTCCCCAGGCGGCACCGGTGCGCGCCGCCGGCTTCAGTCTGGCCATCCTGACCTTCATCAATCTCTTCAACTATCTCGACCGCTTCGTGCTCGCCTCTCTGGTCGAGAGTCTCAAGACTTCGGAGCTTCACTTAAGCGACAAGCAGCTCGGCGCGCTGGCGGCGAGCTTCATCATCGTTTACATGCTGGTGTCTCCCCTGTTCGGGACTCTCGGCGACCGGAAGAGGCGTCCGCCGCTCCTCGCGCTGGGCGTCGGCCTCTGGAGCCTTGCGACCGCGCTCGGCGGCTTCGCACGAAACTTCGCCGGACTCCTTGCCGCCCGCGCCGGGGTCGGCGTCGGCGAAGCCGCGTATGGAACGATCGCGCCGGCCTTGCTGGCGGACTTCTTTCCGAAAGAGAAACGGGGCCGCGTGTTCGCCGTGTTCTTCGCGGCGATTCCCATCGGCTCGGCGGCCGGGTACATACTCGGCGGGACCGCGGAGCAGAGATTCGGCTGGCGCGCCGCGTTCTGGATTGCCGGCGTACCGGGACTCCTGCTCGCCCTGGCGTGTCTTTTCCTCTCCGATCCGCCTCGGGGCGGACAGGATCCCGGAGTCGGCGCAGCTCCCGCGGCGGGGAGCGTCTGGTCCGCCTACCGGCGGCTGCTGGCCAACCGCCCCTACGTCTGGACGGTCCTGGGGTACGCGGCCTACACGTTCGCCCTGGGAGGGCTGGCTTTCTGGGCGCCGGCCTTTCTCGAGCGCGTTCGCGGAATGCCGCGGAACGAGGCCACCGTGAACTTCGGAGCGATCGTCGTCGTCACCGGCTTCGTTGGGACCTTCGCCGGCGGCTGGCTCGGGGACTGGTGGTTGAAGCGCTCTCGCGGCGGCTATCTCTGGCTTTCCGGCATCGCCACGCTCGCCGCCGCTCCCGCCGCGCTGATCGCTTTCGTGGCTCCCCAGAAACCGGTTTTTCTGACCGCCATCGTGCTGGCCGAGCTCCTGCTGTTCGCCTCGACCGGACCGATCAACTCGGCTATCGTCAATCTGGTCGCGCCCAACGAGCGGGCGACCGCGGTCGCGCTCTCGATTCTGGCCATCCACCTTCTGGGGGACGTTCCCTCGCCCCCCTTGATCGGCGCCGTCTCCGACGCGACGTCGCTCGCCCACGCGTTCTTGATCCTGCCCGTGGTGATCGCAGCCAGCGGCGTCCTCTGGATCGTCGCGGCTCGGAGCGCCGCCCGCGTGTGATGGCATTCTGGAGGGCCCTGTTTCGGCGCGCGCTCCGGATCTTCTTCCGGCGCATCGAGGTCGACGGGGCCGATCGCGTCCCGCGACACGGCCCGGTGATCTTCGTGGCCAACCATCCCAACGCGCTGGTCGATCCCCTCCTTCTCCTTTGCTTCGCGCCCCGGCCTGTCGCCTTCCTGGCCAAGGCGCCGCTTTTCCGCATGCCGGTGGTGGGATTCCTCGTGCGGGTCCTCGGATCGATACCCGTTTACCGACGCCAGGACGCCGCCTCGGAGGTGGCACGAAACCGGGAGACGTTCGAGGCCGCCGGACGCCTGCTCGCGGCGGGCGGAGCCCTCGCGCTTTTTCCGGAGGGCGCCTCTCATGACGAGCCCAGCCTTCTGCCGATGAAGACGGGCGCCGCCCGGATCGCGCTGGGCACGGCGGCGGCGCTGGACGCCCCGATCCAGATCGTACCTTCCAGCCTGGCTTACACCTGGAAGCAGAAATTTCGAAGCTCCGTGCTGATCGTCTTCGGCGAGCCGATCACCGCCGCCGCGGCGCCGCACGACGCTTCTGGCGAGCCGTCGCGGGACGCCGTCACCGGGCTGACCGCGCGGATCGGCGAGGAGCTCGAGAGGATGACCCTTCAGGCGAGGACCGCCGAAGCGCTCGACCTGGTGCGCCGGGCCGAGCGGATCTACGCGGAAGAGGAGACTGCCGGGAGCGGGCCTTCGCTGGCCGACCGGCTCGGCCGCACCCTTCGCATTGCGCGCGGTTATCACCGGATGACAGAGATGAACCCCGGGGCCCTGGCGTCCCTGGAAGAGCGGGTCGTTCGATTCGAGGCCGAGCGGCGGGCCGCCGGCCTCTCCCTCGAGCATCTGAGGCCGGGCCTCGGAGGCCGCGCGGCGGCGCGGCTCTTCTTCCAGAATCTGATCACGCTTCTTCTGCTTCCGCTCGCCGTGATCGGAGTCGTCGCGCATTACCCGGCCTACCGTTTCGTGGCCTGGCTCGCCCGCTTCGTCGCCCGACGCGAGCCGGATGTCCTGGCGACCGCGAAGATCGCCGCGGCGATGCTCCTCTTTCCCGCCACCTGGCTGGCCGGCGGCCTGGCGATCGGATCGCTTTTCGGTTACGCCGCCGGGTTGGCTGCCGGGATCCTGCTGCCGCTTTCCGGGTGGGCCGTCCTGCGCGTGGGCGAGCGGCTCGACGAGCTCGCCGGCCGGGCTCGCGCTCTGCTCGCCCTGGCCTTCTCGCGGCGATCTTTTGCGCGGCTTCTGGCCGAGCGCCGCGCGATTCGCCGCGAGATGGAGCGCCTGGACGACGAGCTCTCGCGGATCGGGACCGAGAGGGACTCGTTGTGATCTCTTGGGACGTCGCTCTCGCTTCGATCCGCCGCGGCGCCGGTCCGCCTCCCTCGTCGGCACGCTCCGGCTCGGCGGCGAGCGGCTCTTCATGGCCGTCGCTGGTCGCTCGTCGCAGACAGACCCCGGCTTCAGATTCTCCTCGGCATTGCTCCTCGCTCATCGCCTCCTCCGGGAGGCGGCGCCGTCGCCACGGGTCACACCGTGACGCAAGTCTGACCTGTGAGCCTCGGCGCGTCGGGTCCCCGCGGGGACCCTCGGAATCGCCGTTCTGCATGGCCGGAGAGGAGCCGTCGTCAAACTCTGCCTTGCAGCGATTTCGCGGAGCGGCGGCCACGGCAGAGTCTCCCTCTGGCCAATTCTCGGGCCGCCGCGTGTCCCCGCGGGGATCCCAGAGCGCCGGGGCGGCTTTCCCGGGCCCATCGAGCAGATAGGAGCACCTAGTCCGATCGGGACGCGCTCTTCCTCTTGCTGTGGTCCAGGATGCGTTTGCGGACCCGCACCGCGGTGGGCGTGACCTCCACCAGCTCATCGTCGTTGATCCACTCGATGGCCTGCTCGATGTTGAGCTCCCGCGGCGGCGTCAGCTTGATGGCCATGTCCGAGGTCGAGGCCCGCATGTTGGTCAGATGCTTCTTCTCGCACGGCTGGACCACCATGTCCGATTCCTTGGGCTGCTCGCCGACGATCTCTCCGGCGTAGACCCTCTCTCCCGGCTTCACGAAAAAAATGCCGCGGTCGGCCAGGCGGTCGAGCGCGTAAGCCGTGACGTCGCCCGGCTCCTTGGCGATCATCGCGCCCTGGGTGCGGTTGGGAAGCGGACCCCGATGCGGCCCGTACTGGTCGAAGAGGTGGTTCAGGAGTCCGGTTCCCTTGGTCAGCGTCAGGAACTCCAGACGAAACCCGAGGAGTCCCCGCGAGGGGATGGTGAACTCCAGCCGCGTCCGGTCCCCGTGTTTGCCCAGGTGCTTCAACTCCCCTTTGCGCTCGCCGACCGCTGCGATGACC
>DATFTF010000413.1:0-7482 GCA_035262245.1 Thermoanaerobaculia bacterium | reverse complement strand
CTTTCGCGCGCACCGCCAGGCCGCTCGGCCAAAGGGCCTCGACGGCCTGGCTGACCCCGAAGCTCCGCTCCGGCTCCCGCGGCGCAAGTCGTTTCGCGGATCCAGTCCGCGAAACTTGGTCGCGCCGCGGAGGGCACGACGCTTGCCGGAAGATCCTCCTTAAGATCTGGTCAGATAGACTCCTAGGCGGGACGCGAGCCGGACCGCCGCGCATGCCGCGCGGCCCGCGAGTCGATCGACAGCATCCAGAGGAAGAGGGCGGAAAAACCGAGCAGACCCCCGAAGAAGACCGCCTTGGTCGGGGTGTCCATCAGTATTTTGCCCTGGGGGTTGATCACCGTCTGCGGATGGAGCGAGGCGGTGATCCGCGGAGCGATGAAAGTCAGGAAGGGCATCAGGACGGCGGCGAAGAGGGCATAGGCGGCCGACATCGCTGCGCGGCGCTCGGGGTCGTCCACGGCCGCCCTCAGGAAGAGGTATGCGGCGTAGAGAAAGATCAGCAGCAGGAAGGAGGACTCCCGCGGATCCCAGTTCCAGTACGCCCCCCACATGATCTTGGCGAAGAGGGATCCGGTGATGAGGGCGAGGACGGCGAAGAGCAGGCCGAGGCGAACCGCCGCGGCCGCCACGTCGTCATACCAGCGGTTGCGCTTGACCAGGTAAGCGGCGGAGTATCCGGCCGCAACCAGAAAGGCGAGCGAGGCCGTCCAGGCGCACGGCACGTGAAAGAAGACGATCCGCGAGGACTCGCCGATGAATCCCTCGGCCGCCTTGGGCCACAGAAACGCCGCGGCCACGAACGCGGCCATGTAGGGGAGCAGCAGCCACTTGAGCAGCTTCATCGCGTCAACGGCCAATCGCAAATCACAAATCGCAAATCACAAATTCCTTTTTAGTCCTCCCACGCCGCGGTGACGAGCAGGTAGGCCGCGCAGGACGCGGCCCCATCATAGGCGAGAAGAACCCGCAGCGGCGTTACCGCCAGGTTTCCGCGCGAGGCCTCGACCGTGGCGGCGATGGCGGAGAGAAGCAGCGGAACGAGCAGGGGAAAGGAGATCACGACGAAGAGAACGTTCTTCTGCGACGCGCGGGCGACCAGCGCCGAGAGAAACGTGGAGACCACCGAGAGGCCAAAGCCCGCGAAGAGGATCACCAGCGCCATGGCCGCCGGGTTCGATACGTTCCACTCGAGCAGGATGGTGAACCCGGGAACGGCGACCGCGGCGATCGACAGAAAGAGGCAGAAGTTGAACAAAGTCTTCCCGAGCAGGACCACCGGAGCCGCGGTCACCTTTCGAAGCGCCAGCGCCGTGCCGGTCTCCTCCTCCCTCACGTAGGCGCGCGGCAATCCTGTCGCCGCCGAGAAGAAGAGAATGATCCACAGGAGAGCCGAGGAGACCGCGCTGCGGGCCTGCGGGGGAACGCCGAGCGGCCCGATGGCGAAGGAGACCAGCGTCAAGGCCGTCGCGGCGAAGAAAAAGACCGAGGCGAGCGCGATACGCCGGCGCAGCTCCTGCGCGGCGTCCTTGGCGCAGACGCTCCAGGCGCGGGCGAGCGCGCTCGCGCCGGGAAACGGGAATCGGGAATCGGGAAACGGATTGGAAGAACCGGCCGAGCTCAGCGCGGATGTCGCCACGTCGTTTCCCGTTTACCGCTTTCCGCCCAGCACGACCGTCTGGTCCGGCTGGGCGAAGTCCCGTTCGTCGTTGGAGGCCAGGATGACCGCGCCGGTTCGGCGTCGATCGGCGATCAGATTCTCGACGATCGAGCGGCCTTCCGTGTCCAGGCCGGCCATGGGCTCGTCGAGGATGAGGATGGGCGGATCGAAGAGGACGGCGAAGGCCAGGCGGAGGCGCTGCTTCATCCCGGTGGAAAAGGCTCCCACGCGCCGGTCGATCGCCTCGGAGAGTCCAACCGACGAGACTCGCGAGGCGATCTCCGTCTCCTCGCCGGGTATTGCCCGGCCCGCTGCTCGCCGGAAGAATCTCAGATTCTCGCGCGCGGTGAAGTCGTCGTAGAAGGCCAGATCCAACCCGGCCCATCCCACCGCAAGCCGCCGCTCTTCTCCCGCGAGCTCGCGGTCTCCTTCGCGCACTTTGACTGACCCCCACTCCGGGCGCAGCAGCGCCGCCAGGATTTTCAGGAGCGTCGTCTTGCCGCTTCCGTTGCGGCCGGCCACGGCCGTCAGGCCGCTGGCGGCGCGGAAGGTGAGTCCGGTAAAGAGCGGCGGGCCGCCGTAGGATTTGCCGAGATTCTCGACGTCCAGCGAGACGGCGGACACGGGAGAGCACGATACAGGTTCAATCCCGAAAGTTCAAAGCTTCCGACCTTGAACCGGACAGACCGACCCGATATGATCCGCGGGTTCAAATGATCCAGTCGATTCGGCGCCGGCAGGCGTCCCCGGTCAGCCTCGAGAGCGCCGTTGATCCCCGCAAACGCAGTGAGAAGGAGAGGTTCATGTCCAAACGTCTCTACGCGCTTCTGGTGACGGCGTCCTTCCTGCTGGTTCTGACGGCGTGCGGCGGCAAGGAAGAGGAGGAAGAGGAGGCCCCGCCCAAGGCGGCGGCGACCACGACGACGGCTGCGGCGCCCGCCGCGGCACCGGCGGCGGCTCCGGCAGGGGGCGGCGCGACGCTGACCGGGAAGGTGGCGTTCTCCGGCGGCGCTCCGCAGCTCGAACAGATCAAGATGGATGCGGACGCCTACTGCAAGTCGGCGCACTCCGCCCCGGTCTACTCGCAGGAGGTCGAGGTCAACGGCAACGGGACCCTGAAGGACGTCCTGGTCTTCGTCAAGTCGGGAGTCTCCGGCACCTATCCTCCGCCCTCCACTCCGGTCGAGCTCGACCAGAAGGGCTGCCAGTACCACCCGCACATCTTCGGCATCCAGGCCGGACAGTCGCTCAAGATCGTCAACAGCGATGGGACTCTTCACAACATCCACGCCCTTCCCAAGACCAACGCCGAGTTCAACATCGGCCAGCCCTTCCAGAACATGACCACCGATAAGAAGTTCGACAAGCCCGAAGTGCCCCTGCGTTTCAAGTGCGACGTGCACAAGTGGATGGGCGCCTACTGCGGCGTCTTCAATCACCCCTTCTTCGCCGTCACCAACGACCAAGGGACCTTCGAGATCAAGGGGCTTCCGCCCGGCAACTACGTCATCGAGGCCTGGCAGGAGAAGTATGGCCCGCAGGATCAGAACGTGACGATCTCCGGCGCCGAGTCGAAGAGCGTCGATTTCGCGTTCAAGGGATAAGCGATCTTGTCCGGCGAGGCAAAGAACTCAAACGTGTTCCGTTCGGCCGCGAGAACCGCCGTCCTCGGGCTCGGCGCCGCCCTCCTGCCGCGGCTGTCCGGGGCGCTGCCCTTCTGGATGAAGCTCCCGTCCGGCGAGTCGAGCTTTTCGGGCGAGATCGACAGCATCTTCAATCTGATCCTCTGGATCACCGGCGTGATCTTCGTCATCGTCGAGGCCCTGCTGGTCATCTTCGTCATCCGCTACCGCCACCGCGAGGGGAGGCGCGCCCGCTACACCCACGGCAACAACCGGGTGGAGGTCATCTGGACCATCGTTCCCGCGGTGATCTGCGTGGTTCTGGCGCTGGTCTCCCGACGGGTGTGGGCGGAAATCAAACAGCGGATGCCCGAAGACGCCATGCAGATCGAAGTCACCGGCGAGCAATTCGCCTGGAACATCCGATACCCCGGGCCCGATGGGAAATTCGGCACCGCCGACGACATCGTGACCTTGAACCAGCTCCATTTCCCGGTGGGGCAAAAGGTGGTGGTCAGTCTTCACTCCAAGGACGTCATCCACTCCTTCTTCCTGCCGGAGTTCCGCGTGAAGCAGGACGCGGTCCCCGGAATGACCACCAAGGTCTGGTTCGATGCCGCGCACGTGGGGCACTGGGAGATCGCCTGCGCCGAGCTGTGCGGACTCGGCCACTACCGAATGAAAGGTTTTCTGACCGCGGATTCGAAGGAAGACTTTGACAAATGGCTGGCCGAGCAGGCCGGACAGACCCCGCCGCCGGCTTCCTCCGCCGGAGGGCCGGCACCCACGCCCGCCGCTGCTCCTTCCAGCCAGGCGCCGCCCGCGCCCGGCGTCAGTCCACCGCCGGACGGCAAGGCGGCCTCTCCGCCGAGCGACCGGGTTTCCTCCGCCAATACTCCACAGGAGGCCAAGACGAGCTCATGAGCACCGCCACCGTCGCCGTCGCTCGCGAACTGCCGCACGGGGTCCACCCGGCCCCGACGTCCTTCTGGCGCAAATACATTTTCTCCGTCGACCACAAGGTGATCGGCAAGCAGTACCTCTTCTACTCCCTCTTCATGCTGGTGATCGGCGGGTTCCTGGCCGGCCTGGTCCGCTGGCAGCTGGCCTGGCCGGGCAAGCCGATCGGCTTCATGGGCAAGCTCCTTCCGGAGGGTATGCCGGGGGGCCAGATGCTGCCGGAGTTCTACAACTCGCTCTTCACCATGCACGCGACGATCATGATCTTCTTCGCGATCATGCCGATGCTGATCGGCGCGTTCGGCAATTTCGTGATCCCGCTGCAGATCGGCGCCCGCGACATGGCCTTCCCCCGGCTCAATCTGGCGTCCTTCTGGATTGCGGTGCCCGCGGCGGTCATCATCATCTGGTCCTTCTTCGTGACCGGAGGCGCGGCCCAGTCGGGGTGGACGTCCTACGCGCCGCTTTCGGCGATCCAGCCGCGGGGCCAGACGCTGTGGCTCCTGTCGCTGCTGATTCTGGGCATCTCCTCGCTCCTCTCCGCGGTCAACTTCATCACCACCATCATCAACATGCGCGCCCCGGGGATGAACTTCTTCCGGCTGCCGCTGACGGTCTGGGCGCTCTTCATCACCGCGATCCTGCTGCTGCTGGCTCTGCCCGTCCTCTCCGGCGCGATGATCATGCTGCTCTTCGACCGGGTACTGGGCACCACGTTCTTCCTGCCGGCCGGCGAGGTCATCTCGGGCACGCCGCTGACCAACGCTGGTGGAGGGCAGCCGCTCTTGTGGCAGCACCTCTTCTGGTTCTTCGGCCATCCCGAGGTCTACATCATGATCCTGCCGGCCATGGGGATCACCTCGGAGATCCTGCCGGTCTTCGCCCGCAAGCCGATCTTCGGCTACCGGGCCATGGCCTACTCGATCATGGGCATCGCCGGGCTGGGCTGGATCGTGTGGGGCCACCACATGTTCCAGAGCGGCATGAATCCGATCCTCGGCACCACCTTCATGATCTCCACTATGGTCATCGCCGTTCCCTCGGCCATCAAGACCTTCAACTGGCTGGGAACTCTGTGGGGCGGAGTCATCCACTTCACGACGCCGATGCTGATGGCCCTCTCCTTCGTCTCCATGTTCGTCATCGGTGGCCTCTCCGGAATCTTCATGGCCTCCACTCCGGTGGACGTCTTCATCCACGACACCTACTTCATCGTGGCCCACATTCACTACGTGCTCTTCGGGGGCTCGCTCTTCGGCGCCTTCGGCGCGCTGTACTTCTGGTATCCCAAGATGTTCGGGCGGCTGATGAACGAGCGGTGGGGGAAGATCCACTGGTTCGTGACCTTCGTGACCTTCAACTTCGTCTTCTTCCCCATGCACTTCCTGGGAATGCGCGGGATGCAGCGGCGCATCTACGACTACTCGCAGTACGCCCATCTGCGGGGCTTGAAGCCCATGAACGAGTTCATGACCGTTTCGGTCTTCGTGCTCGGCGCGGCGCAGATCATCCTGGTCCTGAACTTCTTCCTCTCCATGCGCCGCGGACGGGTGGCCGGGTCGAACCCCTGGCACGCCAACACGCTGGAGTGGCAGACCTCCTCGCCGCCGCCGCACGAGAACTTCGATCACATCCCTACGGTGTACCGCGGGCCCTACGAGTACAGCGCGCCGGAACGGGCCGACGATCACTGGCCCCAGGACGAGCCTCCGTCGGGCGCGGCCTCGGTTGGCCATGCCTGACTTCGCTCCGCTCCCGTCCGGCCGGCCGGTCCCGCCAGGACGGGGACTCCACCGCTTCGCGGTCGCCGTCGCCGCGTCCACGGTTTTCCTGATCTTCGCCGGCGGCCTGGTCACCTCGACCGACTCGGGACTCTCGGTTCCCGATTGGCCAACGACCTACGGCTGGAACATGTTCACGTTCCCGCTCTCCAAATGGGTCGGCGGGATCAAGTTCGAACATTCTCATCGCCTGATCGCTTCGGCCGTCGGTCTCCTGACGGTCGTGCTGGCGCTCTGGCTCGCGCGGCGCGAGCCGCGAGTCTGGGTGCGGCGGCTGGGATATGCCGCTCTGGGCGCGGTCGTGGCCCAGGGGCTCCTGGGAGGGCTGACGGTCCTCCTGTTCCTTCCGCCGGCCGTCTCCGTCGCGCACGCCTGCCTGGCCCAGACCTTCTTCTGTCTGGTGGTGAGCCTTGCCGTGGTCACCTCGCCCCGCTGGAGGAAATCGGAGCCTGTGCCGGCGGGCGCCGCGGGACGCCTCGCGGCGTGGACCGCCGCTGCGGTCTTCCTGCAGCTTCTGGCGGGAGCCGTCATGCGGCATACAAAGGCCGGGCTGGCCATTCCCGATTTCCCCCTGGCCTTCGGCCATCTCGTTCCGCCGATGACGTCGTTTCCAGTGGCGATTCACTTTGTCCACCGGGCGGGCGCCCTCGTGGTTTCCGTTCTGGTCGCCGTCACCTTCGTCTCGTCCTGGCAAAGCCGGGGCCGAGGCCTGCGCGGGGTCTCCCTGCTGCTCGCCGGGCTCGTCCTGCTTCAGGTCGCGCTCGGGGCCTGGACCGTCCTCTCGCGCCGGGACGTCGTCGTGACGACGTTGCACGTGGTCGTGGGAGCCCTGGTGCTCGCGACGTCCCTCGTGCTCGCGCTCGCCTCGCGCCGGCGGGCGACAGCCCGGGCGAACGAATCGGGTAGCGGAATGCCGGAGGCGGGCGAGGCGAGGGTGCTCCGATTCGTCGCGCCGGCTTCCGGCGTGCGGGCGGCTCAGAAATGAACCCGGCCGCTTCGACCGCGCTCGCCGCGGCGCCCGCCAGGCTGGCGGATTTTTTCGAGCTCACCAAGCCGCGTATCACCTTTCTGGTTCTGGTCACCACGGCCGTCGGCTATTCCGTGGGCCTGACGAGGGGATTCGACGCCGCCGCGTTCCTCGCGCTTCTCGCCGGCACGGCTCTGGTCTCGGGCGGCGCGTCGGCGCTCAACCAGTACTGGGAGCGCGAAAGCGACGCGCGGATGAGCCGGACGCGGAGGCGGCCTTTGCCGTCGGGGCGCCTGGCTCCGGCCGATGCGCTGGCGTTCGGGCTGGTCCTCTCCGCCGCCGGCTTTGCGATGCTGGCCTCCGTCAACGGCCTGACCTACTTTCTCGGAGTCGCCGCCCTGGCGAGCTATGTGCTGGCTTACACGCCGCTGAAGCGCGTGACCTCCCTGTGCACGATCGTGGGGGCGGTTCCCGGCGCGATTCCGCCGATGATGG
>DATFTF010000412.1:0-7706 GCA_035262245.1 Thermoanaerobaculia bacterium | reverse complement strand
GCGTCCGCCCAGGAGAGGGATCTGCATGGTCCGGAAATATCCCGGCGTCGCTCCCCGGTATGCCGCCTCCGGGACCGCGCCCGGTTCGGGCTGGGGCCGCCCCTCGATGCGATAACCCTCCGTCTGGTTGCTGCCGGAGAGAGGCAGGCTCGATACGCCTCCGGCCGCCAGGACGTCGGGCAGGCGAGAGGCCCGGTCGACAAGCTCCCGGAAAAAGAGCGCTGCCTTCGCGGGATCCGAGAATCGGGCCGGCGACAGGACGGTCTCCATCGTCAGAACACCCTGGGGCCCAAAACCCGGATCGACCCGCCGCAGACGCTCGAGGCTTCTCAGGAGGAGTCCCGCGCCGATCACGAGGACCATGGAGGTGGCGACCTGGAAGATCGTCGCCGACCGGCGGAAGCGCGCGAAGCGGCCGCCCGCTCCGCCCCGGCCCGCCTCGCGAAGATCCCCGGCCAGGGTGGCTGCGCGCACGGAGACCGCCGGAAGAAGCCCGAGGACGAGCGCTGTCGCGGCGGCGAGCCCGAGGGCGAGCGCCACGACGATGCCGTCGACGGCGATCCCATCCAGACGCGGAATGCGGTCGGGAGCCAGCCGGACGAGCAACGGGAGCCCGCCGCGCGCGGCCAGGAGACCCAGCGCGGATCCGCCGGCAGCCAGTATCGCGCCTTCCCAGAGCAGCGGCCGCGCAAGGTCCCAGGGGGAAGCGCCGATCGCGAGCCGCACGGCGGTCTCTGTGCGGCGGGCAACGGCGCGGGCCATCTGCAGATTGGCGAGGTTCGCGCAGGCGATCAGGAGTATGACCAGCACGGCGGCCTGGAGGATCAGGAGCGCCGGCCGGACCGCGCCCACGATGTCTTCCTGGAGCGGGACGATCCGGACGCCCCAGTTCGCAAGCGCCTCGGGGTCGCGGCGACTCTGCGCCGCGGTGACCGCATCCATCTCCTGCTGTGCGGCGGCCAGGGAGACGCCGTTGTTCAATCGGCCGACGGCGTAGACCCAGCGGCTCTGGCGATCCCGGATTCTTCCCGCGGTCAGGCGCAGCGGCACCCACACCTGCACGTCTCGCATCGGAAAATCGAAATCGGCGGGAAGGACCCCGACGATCGGGTAGTCGAAACCGGAGAGACGCAGGACGCGGCCCAGGACGGCTGGATCGCCCGCCAGCCGGCTCTTCCAGAAACCGAACGAGACGAGAGCGACGCGCGAGTCGGGGCCTTCCTCGTCAGGCAGGAAGAGGCGTCCGAGCGAAGGCCGGACTCCCAGCGCGGCGAGCGCGCCCGGCGTCAGCTGCGCCGCTTCCAGGCGCTCGGGCGCCTCCCGTCCGCTCCAGTTGAAAGACGCCGGCCCGAAGGCGCCGATCTGCGCAAGAGATCGGCTGTCGCGCCGCCACTCCAGAAACGTCGGGATCGCGACCTCGGTGCCCATCTCGTTGGGACGGTGTCGAGCGCGCAGGAGAACCAGGCGGCCGGAATCGGGAAAGGGGGGCGGCCGCAGCAGGACCGAGCGGACGACGCTGAAGATCGCCGCATTCGCGCCGAGGCCGAGCCCGAGAAGCAACGTGGCGGCGGCGAAGAAACCCGGGCTCCTGCGCAGCGTCCGGAGGGCGTAGAGGAAGTCTTGCGGCAGAAAGCGCGCCATCTCTCATCGAGGGACGCCGCCACCGCGTGAAGGTTACTCGCCCGAGGTCAACCGCGGCCCCGAAGCAGCGCGAGCACGACGCCCACCGCGGTGCCGTCGGGAGGAAGCGCGCCCGGCCGGGCCCGGAAGCCGTCCCTCGGGAGGATTTCGGGAGCGAAGCCAAACGGCGAGAGCGATGACGAGGACCGCCGCGGCGATCGTCGCGTTGCGCCAGCCTCTCCGGGCGCCGCTCTCACCGCCGTTGCCGAGAGAGGGATCGGCTGGCACGCCTCCGACTATTCCAAACCGTCGGACGCCGGGAAGGGACCGCACCCGTGAGCCCGCCTTGACCCATCCGGCCGAATTTCCCCGGCGGCCTGGGCCGCCGCGCTGCAGGCCGCGAGTACCCTCATGGTGATCTCGTGGGAGGGCGGAGGATTCTCGCCGAGACCCAGAACGTGAAGCTCCTCGTGCAGAAGCAGCGCAGCGCCGAGTCTCGGATTGGAGTGCGCGAGCAAGGCGAACCGCGTCCCGCAGAGATAGACGATGTCCGTCCGTGGATGCGTGAAGGCGAGGACGTCGGAGTTCTCGCAGGCACGCTGGTGTTCGCCGTCGGCGAAGCGAATCGCCTGGAGGAATGCGCGCGCGGTCAGCCGACGCTCCGTCAGATTCGCGGAAAGGGGCTTTCCGTCGGCGTCACGGTAGTGGCGGAAGATCCCCGCGCACTTCTCGCGGTCCAATCGAGCCGTGGCTTCGGTCAACGCGCGCTCGACGGCGGCCTGGAGCGAGGGAGTGATCGGGCCGACGAATTGTGGAGAGCTCTCGAGGGGGTAGACCGAAGCGCAGCCCATAATCGAGAGAGCCAGGAGGGAGGCCCCCCGCCGGCGCGCTGAGGATCGCCGCCCGGGTCCGGGCCTCGCGTCCATGGGCCGGGATACGCCGGACGGGCAGGGAAGATCTGCCGGTCGTACCCGGCGCGACGCTCGTCATCACATTTCTCCGGAAGGACGAACGCCCTTTTTCGCGATTCGAAATTCCGTTTCCCAAATCAGAAAACTGGATTTTGTGGCCGCCCGATCCAGGCGCCTGCATCGGGAAATCCCAGTGTAGTCATGTAAAGCAGCCCGCTCGTCATCAGCAACACCTGGCAGAGAAGTTGCGAAAAGGCGGCGCAACGAAAGGAGGGGCAACTGATCGTGCTTACCGAACAACCGCAGTCTAAAGAATTACTTAAGACAACTTCGCGACTGTCTCGACTGTGGAGGTGCCGCGCTCGCGCGGGCGTCTGTTTTTGGTCGGCCTGCCTCGCCCTCGGAATCGCCCTTGCCGCACCCTCCTCCCTGCTCGCGCAAGGAAGCCAGAGCGGGAGCGTGACCGGCAAGGTCACGGCCGGAGGCGCCGGTCTGCCGGGCGTCACCGTCACCATCGAGTCGCCTGCGCTTCAGGGCAAGCGCACCCAGACGACCGGGGCCCAGGGCGATTACGTCTTCAAGTTCCTGCCCCCCGGGGACTACACCATCACCTTCGAGCTCGCCGGAATGCGCACGGTCGTGCAGAAGGCGTCGCTCGAGCTCGCGGCCATCGCCCGCTCCGACGCGGTCCTCGAGCCGGCTGCGGCGGAAGCGGTCACCGTCACGGCGGCGGCCACCGACGTGCAGAAGTCGGCGGTCCACGAAACCAGCTACGATTCCAAGCAGGTCCAGGCTCTTCCCGTTCTCCGGACGATCGATGAGATCGCCGCGCTCGCGCCCGCAGTCACGCAGAACACGCCCAACGCCGAGCAGCTCAAGATCAACGGCGGCTTCGCCTATGACAACGTCTTTCTGCTCGACGGCGCGGACATCGACGACCACTACTTCACCAGCCCCACCAACCGACTCGTGATCGAGGACGCGGTCCAGGAGACGCAGGTCCTTTCGTCCAACATCTCGGCGGAGTACGGGCGATTCACCGGCGGGATTGTCAACGCCATCACCAAGAGCGGCGGCAACACGTACCACGGCACCTTCCGCACCGACTTTTCCAACGACCGCTGGCAGGCGCGCACGCCGTTCGAGAACGACGCCGCCAACAACGTCCCGGAGGCTCCCAACAAGACCAACGAGACCTACTCCGCCACGGTCGGCGGCAAGATCCTGGAGGACAAGCTCTGGTTCTTCGTCGCCGGCCGCTACTTCGACAACTCGACCCAGACGGTTCTTCCGGTCACTGGCGACACCTTTCAGGCCTCGGACAAGGAGCCTCGCATCGAAGGCAAGCTGACCGGCAACATCAGCGATAGCCACTCGCTTTCGGTGGCGTACACCTACTCCAAGGAGGAGCGCAACGACGTCGCCTTCGACTTCACCATCGACCCGTTCGCCCAGGAGTTTCCGAAGTTCCCGACAGATCTTTGGGTCGCCAACTATCACGGCGTGCTGACCGATAACCTCTTCGTTTCGCTCCAGTATTCGCAGAAGAAGTTCGAGTTCCAGGGCTCCGGGGGAACGAGCACGAACATCCTCGATTCACCGTTCATCTCGACCTTCCCCACGCTAGCGGCGTACAACGCGCCCTACTTCGACGCGACCGATCCCGAGCACCGTAACAACCGGCAGTGGACGGGAAGCGTCAACTACTTCCTCACCACCTCCAAGCTCGGCACGCACGACCTGAAGCTGGGAGGCGAACTCTTCCGCACGACGGAAATCGGCGGCAACTCCCAGTCGGCGACCAACTACGTCTTCTACTACTACCCCTACGTCCGAGACGCCAACGGAAAGCCAATCAAGGACCCCAACAACCGCATTCAACCGATTTTCACCGGCTACGATGGAACCGCCGGTTCGGTCCAACTGCTGCTCAACTGGCTGCCCATTCGCGGAGCCACCGCGAACCAGGACACCAACTCGGCTTACTTGAACGACGCCTGGAAGATCAACGCCAACCTCTCGGCGAACCTCGGTGTGCGCTATGAGACGGTAAGCGGAAACGGCCCGACAGGGGCACCTCTGGCATCCAGCCATTCCTGGGTCCCTAGACTGGGTGTGGCCTACGATCTCAAGGGGGACGGTCGGTTCGTTTTCTCCGGCAGCTACGCGGAGTATTCCGGCGGCGCCAATCCCAACAACTTCCAGCGGGGAACCAACGTCGGAAATCCCAATCTCCTCGAATACCTCTACATCGGCCCCAATGGCCAGGGACGCGACTTCTCACCTGGGTTTGATCTCTCTAACTACACGCTGGTCGGCGGCAACTTCCCCACCCAGACGGTCATCTACCCCGACACTCTTCATACCCCTCGCACTCGGGAGTGGACTCTCAGCGTCGGCGGACAGATAGACCCCAAGGCCTATGCCGCGGTGACCTACGTCGATCGCAAGACCCGAGACTTCATCGACGAGGTCACGACGTTCGACCTGGGGCAGACCGACGTGGTCTTCGAAGGCAACGATTTCGGCAAGTTCGACAACAGCGCGTTCGAAAACACCAGCGCGCCGAGCCGCAAGTATCAGGCGATCGCGCTGCAGAGCCGCTACACGCCCCTGAACAATTTGAGCTTCGACCTGAACTACACCTACATGATCAAGTTCGACGGCAACTACGAGGGCGAGAACACGAACCAGCCAGCCAACACGCCGGGCATCGGCAGCTTCCCGGAGATCCTGGTCCAGGATCGGGACTTCCCCACGGGCCGCCTGAACGGCTACCAGAAGCACAAGCTGAGGGCGCTCGCCTCTTACAACCTTCCCACGCACTTTGGCACCTTCGGGTGGGGCATGGTCTATCGCTTCGACTCCGGAACGCCGTACAGCTACCTTTCCAGCGGCTATCCCATCTCCTCGGTCCAGTCGGCCAACGATCCCGGCTACGCGCACCCGCCGACGTCCCAGACGATCTACTTCGGCCCTCGGGGCTCGCAAACTTTTCCGAGCCAGAGCCGATTCGACCTCGCGTTCAACTACGACATCCCGATCTTCCAGACGCTGGCTCCCTGGATCAAGGCGACAGTGTTCAACGTCTTCAACACTCACTACCTGGTGGGCTACGACACCTCGATCATCCCCTGCGCCGCCGACAGTTCCGGCAATCTTCCGGCTGGCTGCGCTTCGGGACCGCTCGACTCCCACGGGCTTCCGACGACTTTCGTCAAGTCGAGCTCCTTCGGGACAGCTCGATCCAAGTCGGACTATCAGCAGGCCCGCGAGTTCCTGCTGTCGGCGGGGATCCGCTTCTAGATCCGGAATCCACTCGCACAAAGGGGCGGCGTCGGCCGCCCCTTTCTTTTAGGCTTGCTCCGATGCCGCTTCGGCGATTGCTCGCGTCGGCTCTCCTTTCCCTCGTCGGCCTGACGTTTTGCCGTCGGGGACATCCGCCGCCCGCGGCCCGCTCCGGCGGCGGCCCTATCATCCTGATCTCCGTCGACACCCTGCGGTCCGACCATCTTCCCGCGTACGGGTACCGGGCGGTGGAGACGCCCGGGATCGAGCGCCTGCGGCGAGACGGGATCCTCTTCGAAGACGTCTGGAGCCAGTGCCCGCTGACGCTCCCGTCGCACGTCTCGATTCTGACCGGGCTTGCTCCTCCCGCTCACGGCGTCCGCAACAACATCGGCTATCGCCTCGACGCGCGCGCGCACTCGACGCTGGCGCGCTTCCTGAAGGACAAGGGGTACGCCACCGGGGCCTCCGTCTCGGCCTGGGTCCTGCGCGGCGACACGGGCCTGGCGGACGCGTTCGACTTCTACGACGACGCCATCGAGCCGCCGCCGGCCTCGAAGGCCGCGAGCCAGGCGCGGCGGCCCGGCCCCGACACCGTGGCACGGGCGATCGCCTGGACCGAGAAGGTGCGGGAACGGCCATTCTTTCTCTTCCTGCACCTCTACGAGCCGCACGCGCCGTACGAGCCGCCCGAGCCCTTCCGCAGCCGGTTCGCGCTCCCTTACGACGGAGCGATCGCCGCGGCGGACGCCGCCGTCGGAACTCTTCTCGAGCGTCTCATCGGCTGGAAGCTCTACGACCGGGCGACCATCGTGTTCCTCTCCGATCACGGCGAGGGACTCCTCGACCACGGAGAGCAGGAGCACGGAATCCTCCTGTACCGGGAGGAGCTCGCGGTTCCGCTCATCGTCAAGCTTCCGGGGGCGCTGCGCGCGGGCGAGCGGGTGCGCGGACCGGCGGCGTTGACCGACGTGTTTCCCACGCTCGCGGCCCTGGTTGGCGCATCCGCGCCGCCGGGCGTTTCGGGCCGCGACCTTCTGGCCGCGTCCGGCGAGGCCCCGGCGCCAATCTACAGCGAGACGTTTTATCCCCGGATTCATCTGGGGTGGAGCGAGCTGCGCTCGCTGGCGGACGCGCAGCGGCATTTCATCGACGGCCCGGAGCCGGAGCTCTACGACCGGAAGGACGTCTCGGAGAAAACCAACTTGTTCTCCGCGGATTCCTCCCCGGCGCGCGACCTGAAGCGCCAGTTGAACCGCATTCCGGAAGACTTCCAGGTCCCCGCCGCCGCGGACGCCGAGCAGATCAAGAAGCTCACCGCGCTCGGCTACCTTTCGGCGACCTCGCCTTCGATGGCCGGCGGTTCGCTGCCCAGCCCGATGCTCATGCTTCCGCTGCTGGAGGAGGCCCGCCGCGCCTTCGAGCTGGAAGCCTCCGGCGATCGCCGGGGCGCGATCGCCGCCTTCCGCGGGATTCTGGCCAAGGACCCGAATTACTTTGACGTTCAGTACAAGCTGGCGCAGACGCTGGAGGCCGAGGGGCAGTTGCGTGACGCGGCCCGGGCGTACCGGCAGGCCATTCTCGTTTCGCCGGCGATGGCGGGCGGCGCGGCGCTGGCGCTGGCCAAGGTGAGTCTCCGCCTGGGCGACCTCGACGCGGCGCAAGCCAACGCGCGGGTCGCCGTGCCGGAAGGTCCTGCCGACGCCCACGAGATCCTCGCGCGCGTCGCGCTCGCCCGGGGCGATCTCGGGGAGGCCGAGCGTGAGGCGGCGGGCGTCTCCGGGAGTCCCTCCTTGCAGGCCCGTCAGGCCGTGCTGATCTCGGAGATCCGTCTTCGGCAGGATCAGCCGGCCGAAGCGTTGCGGATCTTAGACGGCGCGCTCAGCG
>DATFTF010000411.1:0-6626 GCA_035262245.1 Thermoanaerobaculia bacterium | reverse complement strand
TGAAGATGCCCAGAGAGGCCTTGAGATAGGGCCCCAGGGGATGTCCGACATTGACCTGGAAGAAGGCGGGAAGGTGCTTGATCGTCTCCGCCTTCACCTTCTTGCCGTCGCGGTAGGAAGTGTCTCCGAACGGAAACGCGACGCCGAAGAGATCGGCGCCCAGATCGAAGTGGCTCCCGGCCAGGGCCGGATCGGTGTAGTTGGCCGTGAGGAGTGCTCCGGCGAAAAAGACCGAGAGCTGCTTGCCCTTGCCCCACAGGTCGAAGTCGAAATACTGCACCCCGAGCAGAGGAACCGGATAGTCCAGGGACGTGTCGTAAAAAGTGCCGGCCAGACCGAACGTGCTCTTCTTGGGAACCTTCTCCTCGACGATGCGCTGACCCGGGTTCTGCGGGTCCGGGACGAGGTATCGCATCCCCCTGTCGGTGTCGCGCACCATCTGTGACGGGGAGGAGTAAGCCTCCGCCAGACGCTTTTCCATGCCGGGAGGGTTGAGGATGACCGACTGCATCACGGCGTCGCGCTCGATGGCGGTGGTCCGCCCGGCAGTGGAGAAGACCTGCTGTCCCTTGATTTCCAGGGGGAGCAGGATGTCCGGATGGCCGGGGACCGGGCGGTAGAACTCGGTCTGCACGTTGGAGAGGGTCTCTCCGGTGAGATTCATCTGCACCGAGTCGCGGCGCAGCAGAGCGAAGGTCTCCTTGTCGATCCAGACGCTGCCGCGGTAGATCGGTTTCTCGCCGACCGTGGTCTTGGGAGAGAAGGAAATGTGGTACGCGCGGCGCCCGGCCACCGTGCCTTCGGCGCGGAGCGCGTAGTCGTAGTCTTCGGTCAGCTTGATGTCCAGCGGCAGAGTCGTCACCTTCTCGGGCTGCAGGATCGGGAGCTTGGGCAACGTCTTGCTCTTCCAGCGGACGCCGTTCAAATAGAACTCGTCCCACTCCCAGTCCGCGGGTTGTCCGCGCCGATAGAAAAAGGGTCCGTGGATCGTAAGATCGAACGTCTGATTGACCTCGGCGATCCGGAAACGCAGCGAGGTCTTCATGTCGGCGATGAAGGATTCGGTCTTTTCTCTCTGAGCCGAGTCCCAGGCGCGTTCGCGCGCGATGATCTCTTCGGCTGTCAGGCCCCGCACGGCGCCGACCTCCACGGTGGCCCGGCTCGCGCCGCCGGGACGTTCGGCCGGCTGGAGCACCACGGCGAGCGGCCCGCGCGAGAGATCGAGCGTCAGCGTCTTCGCGCCGGTCAGCGTGAAGTCGCGCCGGGCGCCGCTGCCCAGGTTTTCCACCGAGGCCTTGAGAAAAGGTCCTCCGGCCAGGTCGAGGACGGCGTTGCCGCGGAGATCGTCGGGGAGAAGGAGGATGGGCTTGAACCGCTTGGCGTCGAAGAAGCGGAGCGCCTCGAAGGACGTGCCGTTGGAAAAGGAAGCTCGGGTGACGGTCGGATCGCGCGAGACGTCCGCGGTCCAGTAGGCGGAGAGCCTCTCGAGCGAGGCCCAGTCGGATTGCGAGAGGGGGCGTTCGGCGCCTGTCTGGAGGCCGACCAGAGCGACGGAGCGCGAGGCGGGAACGGCGGCGAGAGCTCGCAGGACATCGCCGGCGCCCGAGCCGGCCGTTCCTCTCGGCAAGAGCAGCCAGACCGCGAGGATCTCCTCGTGGATGACCCGGCCGCGTCCGGGCCGGTTCACGAAGGCGTCGATGTAGGGGACGATCTCCGGGTCGGAAAGGGCCACCTCGCTTCCCTCGGGAATCGAGCCGGTCAGGTCGTAGGCGACTGAGGCTGCGGGGGAGGCCCCCTTCACCGCGGAGGAAAGCTTCTTGACGGCGTAGGCGAACGCCCCGGTCCATTCGGAGTTCTCGGGCCGGAGCGTCCCGGGAATCTCGATGACCGCTCCCGCGATGGATGGAAGGCGGCCCGCGCTTTCCGCGGCCGCGTCGACGGTGGCCGGCGCGAGGTCCGACAGCCGAAGCATCGCGATGCACCGGTCGGCGGCGGTCGGAAATGCGCTGTCCGAGGAAGTCGAAACGAGCCCCAGGATCTTTCCCGGGCATTCCCGGTCGGCGCGCTCGGCAGCCACGCGAATCGCGTCGGGCCGCAAGATCGATGCGCACAAAAAAAGAGCGCCCGCCGCGAAGCGGGCGCGCGTGTGTGTTCTTCGTCTCATCCGGAACGTCAGAACGTCAGAATCGCGGGGATCGTTCCCGAATGAGAACTCGCTTCTTCGGGGGAAGGACGAAGAGATTCGATGTCCGATGTCCTTCCCCGTCAGCGCTCACCCCTACCGGCGAGCCTTCTCGCGCTCCTTATCGCGCGCCGGGTCCGCCGGCGGCGTCTTGTCCGCGGGCTCGGGCGGCAGCAGACCGAGATGGCGGCGCAGCTTGGTTTCGATCTCGACGGCGAGCTCCGGATTCTCCTTGAGGAACTGCTTGGCGTTCTCGCGTCCCTGGCCGATCCGCAGTTCGCCGTAGGAGAGCCAGGAGCCGGACTTCTCGATCAGCTTGGCCTCCTGGCCCATGTCCAGAAGCTCTCCCTCGCGGGAGATGCCTTCGCCGTAGTTGATGTCGAACTCGGCCTGCCGGAAGGGGGAGGCCACCTTGTTCTTGACGACCTTGACCTTGGTCCGCGAGCCGACCACCGTCTCGCCATCCTTCAGTGAGGCGATCCGTCGGATGTCGATGCGGATCGAGGAGTAGAACTTCAAGGCCCGGCCCCCGGTCGTCGTCTCCGGGTTGCCGAACATAACGCCGATTTTTTCCCGGATCTGATTGATGAAGATCAGGCTCGTCTTCGACTTGGAGACGATGGCGGTCAGCTTGCGTAGAGCCTGCGACATGAGACGCGCCTGCAGGCCCATCTGGGCTTCCCCCATTTCCCCCTCGATCTCCGCCTTCGGCACCAGGGCGGCGACGGAGTCGATGACCACCGCGTCGACCGCGCCGGAGCGGATCAGCATCTCGGCGATCTCCAGGGCCTGCTCACCGTTGTCCGGCTGCGAGACGAGGAGGTTCTCCGTGTCGACGCCGAGCTTCCGGGCGTACTCGGCGTCGAGGGCGTGCTCGGCGTCGATGAAGGCGGCCAGGCCGCCGGCCTTCTGGGCTTGAGCGATGATCTGGAGGGAGAGAGTCGTCTTGCCCGAGGACTCCGGACCGAAGATCTCGACCACCCGCCCCCGGGGGATGCCGCCGACGCCCAGTGCCGCGTCCACGGCCAGGGAGCCGGTGGGAATGACGGACAGCACCGTTTCCGGCTGGTCCCCCAGCCGCATGATCGAGCCCTTTCCGAACTGCCGCTCGATCTGGGTGAGCGCCGTCTCGACGGCGCGCCACTTTTCACTGGATTTCACGCTGGACATGTCCTCACCTTTCATCATGGAGGTAAAAGTTCCGCGCGTTCGCGCGATTATAGACTCGGAAGAACTGACCAAGGAGGGCTCGGTACGCGAGCCCGCTCGAGGCTCCGGGATGAAGACCCGATGAGGACGAACGAGACTAGTCCCGCCACGCCGCCCCTGTCAACGGTCGGGCCGTGGCGCGCCTTTCGCCGGCATCCTCTGGCCGCTTTCTTCGCCTGCGGTCTCGGCTCCGGCCTCTCACCGGTTGCTCCGGGAACCGCGGGGTCGGCGGTGGCGCTGGCGCTCGCCTGGCTGCTGGCAGGCGCGATCGATCACGCTCATGCCTCGAGCGTGACGGCGGGGGTCGGACTCTTGGCGTCCGGGCTGGCGATCGGCGTGGCCGCGGTTCCGCTTTCCACGCGGGTCGCGCGCGCGCTGGCGGAAAAGGATCCGAGCTGCGTGGTTCTCGACGAGTTCTCCGGGCAGTTCATCGCCTCTTCGCCGGTTCCGCTCTTCCGATTCGGATCGGCCGGCGCCGCCACAGCCGCCTGGCTGGCGTCCTTCTTTCTCTTCCGGCTCTTCGACGTCTGGAAGCCGGGTCCCGTGCGACGCCTGCAGGATCTCCCCGAAGGGTGGGGCATCGTGGCCGACGACGTGCTGGCCGGCCTCCTGGCGGCGGGAGGGAGCCTGATCGTGGCATCGCTCCTTTCCGCGCGCTCATGAATCTCGTTCTCGATCCGCAAGACGGCGCGATCCTGGCTGACGAGCCTCTTTCCCGACACACGACCTGGCGGATCGGCGGGCCGGCGCGTTGGTTCTGCCGGGCCTTCACCGAGGAGGCTTTGGCGCGCGTGCTCGCGGCGGCCCGCGCCGAGCGGGCGCCGCTCGCGCTGCTGGGCCTGGGATCCAACGTGCTCGCCGCGGACGAGGGATTTCCGGGTTTCGTCGTACGGCTGGAGGGCGATTTCCTCCGTGTGGTCGTGGAGGGCGCGATCGTGACCGCCGGCGGAGGCGCGCCCCTGGGGGGCGTGTGCGCGGCCGCCGCCCGGGCCGGGCTGTCCGGGCTCGAGCCGATCTCCGGCATCCCTTCCTCGATCGGCGGGGCGGTGCGGATCAACGCCGGCGCGTACGGCGGAGAGATCTTCGACGTCCTGGAGAGCGTGCGCCTGGTGTCGCGGGACGGAACGCGCCGCCAGGTTCCAGCCGCGGAGATCGCCCACGGCTACCGCCGCACGGCGCTCGTCGAAACCGGGGAAATCGTGGCCTCCGTCCGGCTGGCGCTCGCGCCGGCGCCGCGGGAAGTGATCGCGCAGCGCACGCGGACGGTTGCGGACAAGAGGCGCGGAGCACTGCCTTCCGAGCCCAACGCCGGAAGCGTTTTCAAGAACCCGGCCGGCGACTTCGCCGGACGGCTCGTGGAGGCCTGCGGCTTGAAAGGCCTCCGCGAGGGAGAGGCGGAGATTTCGACGCGGCACGCCAACGTGATCGTCAACCGCGGAGGCGCCCGGGCCCGCGACGTCCTGACGCTCATGCGGCGCATGCGGTCGGCCGTGGCGGAGAAATTCGGCGTTACGCTGGAGCCAGAAGTGGAAATGCTCGGACTCAAGTGGGATTTGTGATTTGCGATTGGCGATTTGTGATTGCGGGTGCCCATGGCGCCGAGCGGCGAATTCCCGAGAGCAAACCGAGGGCGCACGGCGTTACGCTCTCGCATCGGCAGGCGCGGCAGTGAAGGCGTGAGATCACAAATCACAAGTCACAAATCGCAAATCGAACGCGCTGGAGCGCGGCGATGAGAGTTCTCCTGCTGGCCGGCGGCGGCGGGACGCGCCTGTGGCCTCTGTCGACCGACGAGCGCCCCAAACAATTTCTTCCGTTCCTGTCCGACCGCAGCCTCCTGGCCGAGACGTACGACCGGGTCGCGCCCGCGGCGGAGGACGTCTTCGTGGCCACCGCCGAGAGGCATGTGCCGCTGGTGCGCCAGGCTCTTCCCGGGCTGCCGCCCCGCTGCATTCTGGCGGAGCCGGCGCGGCGTAACTCCGGGCCGGCGCTTCTGTCGGCGGCGCTCCTCTTCGCGGAGACGGGAGACCCGCTGACCGCTGCCGTTCCCTCCGACCACACGACCGCCGATCCGGAAGCTCTTCGCCGCACGCTCGCGAGCGCCGCTTCCGCCGCCGATACGGCGACCGTGGTCGTCTTCGGCGTTCCGCCCACGCGGCCGGAGACCGACTACGGCTACCTCGAGCTCGGCGACGAGGTCCCCGGACGCGGTATGGAGGTCATGCGTTTCATCGAGAAGCCGGGAGCCGCCGAGGCCGAGAGTTACGTGAAGGCCGGCTATCTCTGGAACGCGGGAATCTTTGTGTTCCGCCCCTCGCGGCTCCTCGCCGAAGCCCGCCGCGTGGCTCCGGACCTGATGCGCGGCCTGGAGGCGTATCGCCGGGCCATCGCCGCCCGCCAGCGCGCCGCCGCCCGCCGGGCCTACGAGGCTCTGCCCGCCATCTCGATCGACTATGCGGTTATGGAGAAGGCCTCCGGTGTTCGCGCCATCGCGCTCCGCGCGGGGTGGAGCGACGTGGGGACATGGAGGTCGGTTCGGGACCTGCGCGGGCCGTCGGACGAACGCGGCAATCTCGTCCTCTCGCAGGCCCCGGTCCTCGCCCCGGGTGTTCGGGACACTGCGATCGTGGTGTGCCCGACCGGCGTTCTGGTTCTGCCGTTCGCCCAAGAGGCGGGACTCCGGCCGGCGGTCGAGCGCCTGGCCGCCTCTGGCCCGGGAGCGAAGCCGCGAGCGTCCCCGCGGCGCCAGGCCCGCAGCCGCAAGCCGCGCTGAGAGAGGCGCTTCCCTGGCCAGTCGCTGCGCGCTGGCGCCCCGGACACCCGGGGGTCTGGGAATCTCCCCGTCCTTCCCGCGCTTAAGAGGATCGGGCTCCGTAAAAAACCGTCGGGAGTACGACGCATAATGTCCGCGATGCTTCAGCCGTCCGGCTCCGCCCTGGACCGTTTGCGCGAAAACGTGCGCCTGATCTACCGGGGCGACCCGCGCGCCGTCGAGCTCGCCGTCACCGCCCTGCTTTCCCGCGGGCACATCCTGATCGAGGACGTGCCGGGCGTGGGGAAAACCACCCTGGCCCGGGCCCTCGGCCGGAGTCTCTCGCTCGAGTTTCGCCGGATCCAGTTCACCAGCGACACGCTGCCGGCCGACGTCCTCGGCATCTCGGTCTTCCATGCGCCGAGCGACCGCTTCGAGTTCCACGCCGGACCGATCTTCGCCAACATCGTGCTGGCCGACGAG
>DATFTF010000410.1:0-6245 GCA_035262245.1 Thermoanaerobaculia bacterium | reverse complement strand
CCGCGACCGAACGCGGCCCCCAGACCGGGGACCGTGGGGCTGTGTCAAAGTCGGGCCTGGTGCTCGACGTAGGGCATCCCGAGCAGGCGCGCGGCCTTCTGGAAGATGTAGCACTCCTCGTTGGTGTTCTGCGCGCCCCCCAGGAAGGCGATCGCGTCCGTCCGGTTGACCGGGACGTCCTTGTCGCCGACCTTCTCCATCGCGATCCAGGTCTCGTCGCGCGTCTTCTTGATCTTCCGCGCGATCTTCTCGGCGGCGTCCTTCCAGGAGATGTCCTCCCAGTGGTCGCTGCCCGGAGCCCGGTACTTCGGCGTCTTCAGCCGCTTGGGCGAGGCGTGCGTCGCAAACATGGAGATGCCCTTGACGCAGAGGGACCCCCGGTTGACGATGTGGTCGTAGTCCCCCTCCATCGCGATGAGCTTCCCGTCGCGGACCGCGGCGATCATGCCGCAGCCGCAGGAGCAGAAGTTGCACGATGTCGTGAACTCGTGCACGTCGGAGAGCTTGAGCTCCCGCGTGGCGGCCCGCATCGCGGGAACGTCCAGAACTCCGTCCAGAGCGAGGCCGGCGCCTCCTCCGAGGGTCAGTTTCAGCAGGTCCCGGCGGTTGACGGCCGCCCCGCGCGCGGGCGCAGCGTCCCGCGGATCGGGCGAACGGTCTTCGAGCCGATCCTCCAGGGGTTTATCCATCGAATTCTCTCCCTTGCATCGCGACCGATGCGGCGACAAGACGGCGTCGAGGAAAAGAGAACGGCGTGTGGCGAGCGGGAACCCCCGAGAGGAGTCCCCTCGCGCCGGCGTGAAACGGACCCGGGGTTACCGTCATTTTCGAGTAACCGGCTTCCCTCCGGCTTTATAAGTCCCCGCGTCGAACCTGCCAATTGCACTTAGGTCTCATTCAGGTGGCGGGGTGCCGGAGCGCTCCACAACACCGGCGTTGGAAAGGGTAAGATCCTTCGAGGAGGTCAGATGGTCGCTCCGAGCGGTTCCGGGCCGTTCGCGGCACTTCTCATTCTTTCCTGCACTCCGGACACGGCGGATCGGCTCCTGGGAGAGGTCCGCACGCTCGCCGAGAAGAACCTGCCGCTCGAGCCCGGGTTCGTGTCCTGCTCGGTGTACATCGGCGAGGAACGCTCGCAAGTGGTGGCACTAACCACATGGAAGGAACGCAAGTTCTTCGAAGCGTTTCACCTGAAGGACGATACGCGCACGCACCTCATCCGCGGTCTCGAGTACCACCCCAAGATCCATTTCCTGCGCCTCGTCACCGAGTCCACGCCGTAGACCGTCGCCTCCGCGGAGCTCGTCGGCCGGAAGCGACCTCGACGGCCCGCCTGATCGACGAACTCCGCTCCGGCTTCCGCAGCCCGAGTCGTTTCGCGGATTCAGTCCGCGAAACTTGGTCGTGCCGCGAGGGCACGACAGGGGTTAGGCCGTCGCCTGAGATCGGCGGCAGGTCGCGCTCAAGGCTTGCTCGGACAGGCTCCCAGCGGTCGCGACGGCGGACCGGCACTCAGAATTTCACCGACAGGGACAGGATCACCGTCGGCGACTCCCAGCCGAAATTGAAGACGTAAGTGGAGAGGCTCACGCTCTTGTGCGTGAGCGTGAGAAAGACTCCTCGCTGGATGTCGAGATCGGTGTGGTAGGCGCGCGTGCGTTGCGAGGCGAGCCCCACGGTGAGCCAGTCGAGCGGCGAGTAGCCGAGCTGGGCCCAGTTGTAGAAGAAGCTCTCGGACGAGTCGTCGACGTCGATGACGTACTCCGCCTCGCTGTAGAGCTCGAAGCTCTTCCAGGTGAGAGTCAGCTCGAAGCCCGGCGCCACGCCGTGGGTGTCGCCGAAGACGCCGCCCAATATCGCGGTCAAGTTCATGTGGAGCTTCGAGCCGGCCTCGGTGTTCCAGCCGACGAAAACCGAGCCCGTGTGGGGCCCCTCGTAGTTGTACCGGCCTTCCAGATGGAGTCCCCCGTGGTCGGCGGTCACGATCGGCAGGGCGAAGTCGCGGTCCTGAGGCACGAAGTAGCCGTAGAGGCTGGCGCCGAACTCCCAGGCCGCCGCCTGCGGCTCGGCTGCGGCGGCGGGAGCCTGCTGCTGGGCGTCGTCTTGCTGCTGGGCAGTGGCCGCGCCGCACGCCGCGGCGCCGAGGAAAGTCGTGGCGAGGAGGAGCCGGAGGGGACTCATCCCCCGAGAGCGATCGTGATCGCCACCAGGACCAGGCCGATCGCGACCATGACGACGCCCGTGCGCCAGGGCGAAAAGCCGGAGTATTTCGCGAGCGAAAAGCCGCCGAGGAAGAGCATCACGATCGCCACCGCGTTGGACAGCCGGAGGGCGAGGTGCGCCTCCTTCACGAAGAAAAACGGGATCACGACCGGGAAGGTGGAGAGGAAGACGAGGAGGAAGATCCCCAGGGCCCCGAGGAAGTCCTGACGGGTGAAGCTCGCGCGCTTCGGCGGCTCCGGCAGGGCAACCAGGCGCTCGCGCAGTGTGTCGAGCTCCTCGTCGCGGATCACCTGAGTGACGACCGGAGGGAGCGCGTCGCCGATCATCCGGCGCGCCTCGGAGGGTTGGGAGCCGCGGCGTAGCCGCCGGAGGATGACGATCCCCCGCCCTCGGAGGCCCAGTGTGTTCAAGAGATACATGATGGCGTCTACGAGCCCCCAGGCCAGATTGCAGCCCAGCGCGCCGATCAACATCGTGCGCACGTCTTCCCGGCCGCTCTCCCCCGCGGAAATGGAGCTGGTGAAGGTCAGGACCATGATCAGGCCGAACAGGATCTCGGCCCACCGCTCGGTCGGATCGAGAATTCGAGGTCTCATCGGCTCTTTCCCATAACGGCTTCAGGGCGCCGCCGGCTCGGGGAGGAAGAGGAACATCAGCGCGATGATCGTGTAAACGGTCAGGAGCTGGACCCCCTTGTACCAGTTGGACTTCCCGTCGCCGGACACGAAGGCGCCGATCATGACTGCGATGAAGAGGGAACCCACTTCGGCGCGGGAGAAAGAAAGCTCCAGAGTCCGCGGACCGATGACGTGGCTGGCCAGGACCAAGGCGGGGGCGACGAAGAGAGCAATCTGAATGCTGCTCCCAAAGGCGACGGAGAGCGAAAGATCCATCTTGTTGCGGCGCCCCATGACGATCGCCGAGCCGCTCTCCGCGGCCCCGCCCACGATGGCCACGAAGACGAGCCCGATGAAGGTCTGCGACATTCCCAGGGCGCGGCCTGTCCCTTCGGCGGCGCCCACCAGAATCTCGCTCATCCAGGCTGCGAGCAGCGAGGCTCCCACCAGCCCTCCTATCGCAAGAGACAGGCTCCAACGCGGCCCGTGGCCCTCTTCCTCCGAGGACGTGCTCTGGAAGGCGTCCGGATGCGTCCCGAGCATGAAGAAGAGATAGAGGCCGTAGGCGGCCAGCAGAACGATGGCGAGGCCGGTATTCAAGAGCTGTTCCTCGCGCAGGGCGGAGTCCGAGAAGAGCCGGCCGAAGGCGCTGGGGACCGCGACGCTCACGACTGCGAGCAGCATCATCGTGCTGTAGACGCGAAGGGCTCCGGGGTTGTACTCCTGGGTGTGGTGGCTGAGGCCGCCCAGGAAGAACGACACACCCAGAGCAAGCAGGAGATTGGCGAGGATGGCGCCGACGATGGACGCCCGCACGAGCTCGGTGTTTCCCGCTTTCAGGGCGACCAGGCTGATGATGAGCTCGGGCGCGTTGCCGAACGTGGCGTTCAAGAGCCCTCCCACGGCGTCGCCGGTGCGCGCCGCGAGCTGCTCGGTCGCCTGGATGATGAGCGCGGCGATCGGAACGATGGCGAGCGCGGCGGAAAAGAAAATCACGGGCGCGGACGCGTGAAGGACCTTCTCCAGGACGAGCGTGACGGGGATGAAGACGAAGAGCCAGTGGACCGAGGGCTTGAACTTCATCGCCGCATTTCGCTGGGGCCGTCAGGCTTTCTTCGGCGAGGCCGGCGGCGCCTCGGCCGAACCGGAGCCGCCTCTGGAGGTCTCCAGGAACCTGGTGACCGCCATTTCCGCGTTGAAGAGCATTCGCTGGCGCCCCAGGATCTCTCCCAGCGAGGAGCGCTGCACGCTCGCGAGGACCTCCGGGTTCAGACCGACCAGCCAGAGCTCGATGCCCCGCAAGCGGCCCCGTTTCTCGGCCTCCGTCAGCATCTTGAGAGCCGTGTACTCGAGATCGAACACCGCGCTCAAGTCGAGCGCCACCACATTCGGTCGGTTCTCGGTGATGAGGGTCTGAACCTTCTGGCCGATCCGCTCGGCGTTGACAAAAAAGATCCGCCCCTGGGGCCTCGCCAGGAGGAGTCCCGGGAATCTCTCGTCGTCCGGATATTCGTCGGAGCACGGCCGGAAGAAGCTCGTGCCCCTCTTGCGAGCCAGCTGATGAACCGGAGGGTCGGCGATTTGGTGCGCCAGGGCCACCAGCGAGAGGATGATGGCGACCACGATCCCCTTGAGCGTTCCGAAGAGCATCACTCCCGCGAAGGCCGCGATCGCCCAGACGAATTCCATCCGGCGGATGCGCAGGATCGAGCGAAACTCCACGGGCTTGATCAGGCCGACGGAATAGACGACGACGACCGCGGCGAGCGTCGCCTGGGGCATCAGGCCGATCAGGGGAGCCAGAAAGAGCATCGTCGCGAGCGTGACCGCGGCGGTGACGATCTCCGAGGCCTGCGTCCGGGCGCCCGCCTGGCGGTTGACCGCGGTCTGGCTGGTGCCTCCGCCCGAAGGCATCGCTCCGAGGAAGGCGCCGGCGCCGTTGCCGAGACCGGTGGCAAAAAGCTCGCGGTTGGCACGAGGCGGCGGCTCTTCGCTTCGCGCGAAGGCCCGGCCGGCGGCGATCGTTTCGGTAAACGACATGAGCGCAATGCCGATCGCCGCGGACCAGAGGAGCCCGGCCAGGGAGATGTCCGGCGCGGTCAAGGACGGAAGTCCTTTGGGGATGTGGCCGACGAGCTGGATTCCTCTCTCCTTCAGCCCCAGTAGTCCGGCCCCGGCGATCCCGGCCGCGACGGCGACGAGCGGCGCCGGGACACGCGGGACGAATCGCTCGAAACCGACGAGGATCCCGATCATC
The DNA here is from genome assembly GCA_035262245.1 of Thermoanaerobaculia bacterium. Classification (GTDB taxonomy): domain Bacteria; phylum Acidobacteriota; class Thermoanaerobaculia; order UBA5066; family Gp7-AA6; genus DATFTF01. The sequence continues at coordinate 1,148 of DATFTF010000410.1, read as the reverse complement.
ACCAGTGCCACTGCGAGGGTCGGAAACGACGTCTGCGGCACGTGCTCGACCGTCGCGACGAGCTTCTGCAGGAAGTTTTTCCCCGTGACGTGAATGCCCAGAAGCTTGGGGATCTGGTCGAGGATGATGACCACGCCGATTCCCGCCTTGAAGCCGACGAGAACCGGCTCGGAGATGAAGTTGGCGACGAAGCCCAGCCGGAAGACCCAGGCGACGACTAGGATGGCTCCCGTCAAGAGCGTCAGCGTGGCCAGCGCGGAGAGCAACCTGTCCGGCTCCGCCGCCGGAACGGCCTCGGCCAGGGCCGCGCCGGTCAGGATCGCGAGCGTGGTGCTGGTGCTGACGGAGAGAACGCGCGACGTCCCCAGCACGGCGTAGATCACCATCGGCGCAAACGCGGTGTAGAGGCCGACCTGCACCGGCAGGCCGGCCACCGTGGCGTAGGCCATCGCCTTGGGGATCACGACCGCCGCGGCGGTCAGGCCGGCGATGACATCGAACCGCAGCCAGCCCTTGCGATCGGCGGATCCCGGCGAGCTTGCGGGATCGGACAGACTCAACCCGCGGCTCCTTTGGCGGGAGCGGGCGGGGGAGCCTCGTTTTCCATCCAGTCCTGGAAGAGGTTGTAGGCCACCGACAGCACCGTCGGGCCGATAAAGAGCCCGAGAAACCCGAATGCCAGGAGCCCTCCGATCACACCGATGAAGACGATAGACATGGGCGCCTCCACGCCCTTTCCGATCAGGAGCGGGCGTATGAAGTTGTCCGAGCCGCCGACGACGATGAGACCCCAGAACGCCATGAAGATCGCCCAGCCCGTTTCTCCGTTGGCGTTCAGCCAGAGCGCGGCCGGGAGCCAGAGAATGGTCGGCCCGCCCGGCACGATGGAAAGGAAGAACGTTCCCATGCCGAGGAGGAACGGCTGCGGCACGCCGGCTACCCAGAAGCCGATCAGGCCCAGGACGCCCTGGACCGCGCAGGTTCCGAGCACCCCCTTGAAGACACCTTTGACCGTGGAGCGCACGACTTTCACCTGACGGCGTCCCGTCTCGCCGCCGAGACGGAAGGCGATGCGGTCGACCGTCGCGGCGAAGCGGTCCCCCTGAACGTAAAGGAGGCCCGAGATGAAGAGCGCCAGCGCGAACTGC
>DATFTF010000409.1:0-5632 GCA_035262245.1 Thermoanaerobaculia bacterium | reverse complement strand
ACCGGTACCAGGCGCTGGAGCAGAAGTTGCGGGGAGTTCAGGAGGCGCTGGAGCTCGTTCTGGGCGTGGCGCGGGACCGGCGCCTGTTCTTTCTCGAAGTGGCCATTGGCCTGCTGATCCTCTTCGAGGTCATCCTGGCGGTCGTCGGGCGAATGTAACCCTCGCCCGTGCTTCGCGCGGGATCTGCGACTTGACGGCCGCACCCGCAGTCTGCCTCTCCCCGACGTTTCGCATCCGAGGCTGATCTAAACGTATCAGAGGGGAAACCGGAAAGGCGGTCATGCTGGTTGCCGACAGAGAAAGGACCCTGCCATGAAATCGTTCCGACGCATTCTCTTCGCGACGGACTTTTCTCCCGCTTCGGCCAGGGCGTTCGACGAGGCGGTTGCGCTGACCGGAACGGCAGGCGCCGAGCTCACGATCGTGCACGTCTACCAGCCGCCCGCCCTCTTTCCGGCCGACTTTCCGGTCAGCCCGGCGGTTTACGACGAGCTGGAGACGAAGCTCCGCGAGGACGCCGAGTCGGGTCTCGCCAACCTGGCTGCGGAGGCGTGCCGGCGCGGCGTACGCGCCCAGTTTCTCCTTCTGGTGGGATTCGCGGACCAGGCCATTGCCGAGGCGGCGCGCGAGGGGAAGGCCGACCTGGTGGTGGTGGGCACACACGGACGGACCGGGGTCCGCAGGCTTCTTCTTGGAAGCGTTGCGTCTCGCGTCATTACTGCCGCGCCCTGTCCGGTCATGACCGTACCCGCGGCCTGAGCTGCTGGCGGCCGGCGCGGGTTACCTCTCGCTCGACGGAGCGCGTTCAGTTCTCGCCGAGCTCGCAGCTGTCCAGCGGCTCGATCAGCATGCCGTCTCCCCGCACATCCACGGCCTGGCGGTGCAGGAAGTAGGGTCGTCCTCCGCAGGAGGGGTGCTCCTCGACGCCGTTGCGCCCGCAGCGAGGGCAGACCTCCACGAGGCCTTCCTGGGGAACCCGAAATCCGTGGGGCAGGGTGGTGAAGTCTTCGAGGCTCAGCATGAGAGTCCTCCACAGCTTCCACGACGCTAGCGGGAGCGGCCGCTGCGCGCCTGATGCGAATAGACCAAACGAGACTTCGAAGTCGAAGGCGTTTTCGCGGCTTTTTCATGTCGAGAGGGGGCGAGGTTTTGAACATCTGCGGCATCGGGCGCCGAGGCGCACTTCAGAGGCCGAATCGATCGGCGCCGGTCCAGCCGGATGGGAAAGCCACGGATCCGGAGCCACTTACGCCAATTTTTGAACGCGATCAAAAAACTACTTGACTCGCGTTGAAGGGCGATGGAGAATCTTATTGAACATGATCAAAAGTTGAGGCAAGTCGAAAGGAGGCCGCCCATGCAGCTCGCCGCAAACTCATCGGGACCCACGAATCTCTACCTGGTCTGGACGTACGCCGCCTACATCGGTCTGAGTTTGGGTCTGACAGTCTGGGTCGCGAGGACGCTTTTCCGCAACGGCCGGGTCTTCCTGGTGGACGCCTTCCTCGGAAACGAGCGGCTGGCCGACTCGATCAACCACCTCCTGGTGGTCGGCTTCTATCTCATCAACGTCGGCTACGTGACGCTGGCTCTCCGTTACGGCGGTCGGCCGACCGACCTCCCGCAAGCGATCGAGATCCTGAGCACGAAGGTGGGGATCGTCCTTCTCGTCCTCGGGCTGATGCATTTCTTCAACCTGGCCGGCTTTTCCTCTCTGCGGAAGCGGGCGCTCCTGAGAAACCAGCCGCCTCCCTTCGCGCCCGATTCGTACCTGTCTTCGGCGTCCGGAAACGCCGGCTAGAGGAGGAGGGCTCTCCGGGAGCATAGGAGGAAGAATGAACAGACTCTCGGTTCTCTATGACCTTCATTGCGGCGCGCATATCCGCCTGCGGTCCTGGGTGCGGACACAGCCGACTTACCTGCCGATCGAGTTCATCCCGGCCGGCACGACGCTCGCGGCCAGGCAATTTCCGAGCTTGACCGCGCCGGGTTGGCCGGTCGAGCTCGTCGCCGTCGACGATCAGGGAGGGATATACCGCGGCAGCCAGGCGTGGGTCATGTGTCTCTTCGCGCTCGAGGTGTACCGTCCCTGGGCTCTGCGGCTCTCCGATCCGGCTCTGCGTCCACTGGCCCAGAAGGCGTTTCTCTTTCTCTCGAAGCATCGGGTTCGGCTCTCGCAATGGCTGTTGCGTGAGCCAGAGCAGCGGATCGTGGAGATCCTGAGCCAGGAACAGATTCCGGGAGACGAGACCGGCGCCGCGGCGCCGCCCTCACGGATGCTCAAACCCTACGGCCATGAGTTCCCGGAAACTTAGCACGCCGAAGGCGGAAGAGACGCGCCGCCGCATCCTCCAGGCGGCGCTCGGCCTCTTTCAGGAAAAGGGGTTTGCGGAGACGACCATCCGCGAGATCGCCCGCGAGGCCTCCGTCGCGACGGGCGCGGCCTATTACTACTTTCCCTCGAAGGAAGCCATCGTGATGGCGTTCTACGCCCAGACTCAGGAGGAGATGCAGGAGCTGACGCGAAAACCGATGGCCGAGGAGTCCGACCTTCGAGCCCGACTGAAGGCCATTTTGGATCTGAAGTTCGAGCAGCTGAGGCCCTACCAGAAGGCCCTGGGCGCCGTGTTTGCGAGCGCCGCCGATCCCGCCAGCCCGATCTCTCCCTTTGGGGACCAGACGCAGGCGATCCGAGATCAAAGCATTCGGATCTTCCGAGAGGCTCTGGAGGGATCCGACGTGAAGGTGCCCTCCGACCTCGCGGATCATCTTCCCCGGCTCCTCTGGCTCTACCACATGGGCCTGGTCCTGTTCTGGATTCACGACCGCTCGCCTCGCCAGAAGCGCACGGAACGGTTGATGAACAGAAGCCTCGATTTGATCGTTCGGCTCCTTCGCGTCTCCCGGTTCCGGATCCTGGCCCCGCTGCGGAAGGCCGGCGTGGAGCTGTTGAGGAGCGTTGAAGAATGAAAAACGGAGAAGGAGGGACTATGGAGCCAGCCGCGGCTCGCCGGCATTGGATTTCACGGGCTGACCCGAAAGAAGAGCCGTCTCCCTGGTGGTACTTTGCGCGCGCGGTTTACGTCAGCCGCTACGACTACAAGAGGATCTTCCTCGCCTTCCTCGCCTTTGGCGTTCCGATGGCGATCGTCGGATATTTTTTCTTCAAGCCTCTGCTCGGCGCGGCGTTTTTCATGGCCGGCGTGGGTCTGCTCCTGCTCGCCTACTCCCTGATCGGCCTCTATCGCCAGTACGGGCATCCGGCCACGCAGTATTTTCGAGGCCTGGTCCAGTGGGCCGGCGCCTCCGGCGCGGCTTCGGTCGCCGATCTCCAGATCGGAACCTACCGGCATGCTTACCGCCTGGCCGAGGTCCTGCCGCAGGCCACGGTCTTCTCGGTGGACTGCTGGAACGTGCAGGGCCCTCCTCCCGAAAAGGCGATCCGCGACGTCCGGGATCTCGAGCCTCCGCCCTCCGGGCATCCGCGCATCCGGCCGCTTCTCGCGCGCGATTTCTCGCTGCCGCTGCCCGACGCCAGCTGCGACGCCGCGGTCTTCGGATTCGGTACCCATGAGATCCCTCCGGGCGGGCCCCGGGAAAAGCTCTTCGACGAGGCCGTGCGCATCGTCAAGCCGGGCGGCAAGGTCCTGCTCTTCGAGCACGGGTACGACTTCCACAACTATCTGATCTTCGGGCCGGTCATCGGCCACGTGACGCGCCGCGCGGACTGGCTTGCGCTGCTGAAGCAGCGATTCGACGAGGTGCGCTACCGGCGGACGTCACACGCCGTGGATCTCTTTGCCGGGACGCGCCGTGCCTGACCCCGACGTTCTGGTCGTCGGGGGCGGGATCGCCGGCCTCGCCGCCGCCCTTCGCCTGCGCGAGCGCGGCCTCCAGCCGCTGGTGCTCGAAGCCGAGAACAGGGTGGGGGGGCGAATGACGACGGACCGCGTCGGCGGCTTCGCGATCGACACCGGCGTGACCCTCATCGGAAACCGATTTCACAATATGCGGCGGCTGGCGCGTCGTTTGGGCCTCGAGCCTTGGATACGCCCGGTCCGGTTCACGCTGGGCATCCGCGACCGCGACAGCACCCGGGCTTACCGCGCCCGCCGCCCTGATGACATCCTTTTGCGCGCGGGCCTTTCGGCGCAGGGCCGCGTCGCCGCCCTCCGTTTCTTCCTCGACCTTGTGCGAAACCGCCGCGCGCTCGTCCACGGACGCAGCGACCGGAGCGAAGCTCTGGATACACGCGACTGCGCGGCCTATCTCGACGGTCTTGGTGCGGGAGGCGGAGAGCTCTTCGAGAAAGTCTTCGAACCCGGGTTGCGCGCCGCCCTCGGGGGAGCGCCGGCCCGCTGTTCGCGAGCCATCCTGATGCAGACGGTCTGGAACACTCTGGGCGGCGGGTTCTGGAATTTCGAAGGAGGCGTGGATCGCCTGATCGCAGCCGCTGCTGCGCCGCTGACTATATGGACCAACGCGCGCGTCCGGCGTCTCACGTACGAGGCCAGGGAGGTCACCGTCGAGCTGGAGCGGGAAGGCCGGAGCGTCTGCCTTCGCGCGCGAGGAGCGATTCTCGCCGTGCCGGGGCATCGGGCGGCCGCCCTGGCCGACCTTCCCGAGTGGATCGCGGAGCCGCTCGCACGCACGGCCTATTCGCGGATCGCGAGCGCCCATGTGGCTCTTTCCGAGCGGCCCGCCGCCCCGTTCGAAGGCTACGGGTTCCTGCATCCCGCCGAGGGCGTCGGGGTCCTGGAGCTCGAGCACCGGCGGGCGCCGGGACGGTGTCCGCCGGGAACCGGTATGGTGTCGGTGTATTTCGTCCCGACCTCGGGCTGGTCGCCGCTGGCCGCCGGCGACGCGGAGCTCTCCGCGAGGGCCGCGGCGATCGTCGACGAGACGTTTCCGGAGTGTCGGGGCAAGATCCTGTTTGTTCATCTCATTCGCTGGGAGACGGGCATTGCGCTTTTCCCTGCCGGACGGCTGACCGAAATGGCCGCCCTACGCCGCCGCCTCACGCGCTGGGACGCTCCCATCGACTTCTGCGGCGACTACCTGGACGGGCTTTCGAGCGAGGGAGCCCTGGCCACCGGAGAGCAGGCGGGGGAGCGGCTGGCGGCCCGGTTGGGCGCCGGCTGAAAGAGCCGGGAGCCAGTCAAGGATCCTTTCAGGCAGAATGACGCTCGAGCCGGCCTGAAAGGGGGGCGTGCTTGGACCAACCTCTCGTGACGTATCGGGGAGCGGTCTACCCTTCGCAGTGCGACCACATGGGGCACATGAACGTGGCGTCGTACGTCGCCAAGTTCGACGAGGCGACCTGGCAGCTCTTCGCCGCGATCGGGTTGACGCCCGCGCGCCTGCGCGCCGGGCGGATCGGGATGGCCGGAGTCGAACAGCACATCGAGTACAAGCGGGAGCTCTTCGCCGGCGACGTTGTCACCGTGTCGTCGGCCGTCCTCGAGGTCAGGGACAAGGCGATCCGCTTCGCGCACGAGATGCGCAACGACGAGACCGGCGAGGTGGCGGCGCGGATGATCGTCGTCGCCGTCCACCTCGACCGGACGGCGCGCAAGGCCCGGTCGTTTCCCGACGATGTCCGGGAGAAAGCGCGGGCGATGATCGAAGCGCC
>DATFTF010000408.1:0-3012 GCA_035262245.1 Thermoanaerobaculia bacterium | reverse complement strand
CCCCGCGTGACCGTGGGCGCCTGCGTCCCTTCCCCGCTCTCCGCTTCCGGCCGGGTCAGCTTCGCCAGCCCGAAATCCAGAATCTTCGCCAGCCCGTCTCTGGTCACCATGACGTTCTCGGGCTTCAGGTCCCGGTGCACGATCCCGGCCTCGTGCGCCCGGGCCAGCCCGTCAGCGATCTGGGCAGCGATCGGCAGGAGCCTGCGGATCGGCAGAGCGCCACCGAAGAGCGTCTCCCGCAGCGTCTTGCCCTCGACCTTCTCCATCGCGATCCACTGGATCGAGTCGGTCTCCCCGATGTCGTAGATCGTGACGATGTTGGGATGGTTCAGCGCTGAGGCCGAGCGCGCTTCCTTCTCGAAGCGCTTCAGGCGCGACTCGTCCCTCGCCACCTCCGGGGGCAGCACCTTGATCGCAACCTCGCGCGCGAGCCGCGTGTCCCGGGCGCGCCAGACCTCCCCCATCCCGCCCGCACCCAGCGGAGACAAAACTTCATAGGGACCAAGACGGCTCCCGGCCGTGATGCTCATCCCATCACCCGATCACTTCAGGCCTTCGACGAAATAGAGGTCCGAGGATTCGATGCTGTAGCTGTTCACATAGGATTTCCCGTCAGCCGACAGCAAGACCTGGCCGCGCACTAGAGCCGGTATCTCCTTCCAGGGCTCGCGGTGCCCGGTCGAGGGATCGAGACGGAAGATTCGGATCGGCGGTCCTCCATCCTCCCGAACGTACAAGTACCGTCCGTCGGCGCTCCAGCGTACAGGCGTCTCCCCCGTGTGAAGTCCGGCGACCGCAGTCGGCTCGCCGCCTTCCACGGGAATCAAGGCGAATTTCTTTCCGTCGAAGGCCACGACCTTGCGGCCATCCGGCGATACCGGCCGCTTGATCCAGAAGCTCCGGCCAACTCCGCGGGGCGTGATCGGACGCGGAGCGCCGCCCTCGAGGTCCTGCACGTAGAGTCGAGCGCCCTCGCCCGGCTCGGTCCCGGCAAAGAGAATCCGCTTGCCGTCGGGAAACCACGCAGCGATGCGATGGTTGATGGCGTCGTGAGTGATGACTTTCGCCTCGCCCGCCCCGGTGGGCAGCAACGCGATCTGGGCAGGCGTCGGCTGCAGAAGGACCACCAATGCCCAACGGCCATCCGGCGACAAGCCGCAGGCGAGACCCTCGCCCAGCCGGATGGCGGGAGAACCGTCCGTCTTGCGGAGCCAGGCCGAATAGGTCAGCGACCCGCCACCCTCGCCTTGCTCCAGGATGAGCAATGTCTTCCCGTCATCCGAGAAATCGGCAGCGCTCGACTGGTCGAGCCAGGAAAGGTCTCGCTCCACCGACTCTCCCGGAGACAGCGTCATCAGAACGCCGCGGCCGTGCCAGTGCGACAGCAGCGTGCGCCCGTCGGATGAGATGTCCTGGAGCTCCTGGTCACCCGGGCCCCGGGCAACGACGCGCTGGCGGCCGGACAGCGTCACTCCGTAGATCGCCATGCTCGTCCCTGCGGATGCTCCGCTGAACCAGACCTCCCTGCCGCTGGCGGCCCACTGCGGCCCCTGAATGGAGTTGAACTCTTCGGACAGCCGACGCTTCCTCCCCTTCAGATCCACGACGGCAAGCCAGCCCCGGTTATCCCCCCTTTGCGGATGTTCGACGAAGGCCACGAGGTCTCCCCGCGGCGACACACGCGGACTGGAGAGACCGCTGCTGCTCTCGACGAGGACCTTGCCGACGGGGTACTCGAGACGGACGTCACCTTCGCCACGCACCACCGCGATGTCCTTGCCGTCGGGACCCCAGGAAGCGTCCTGCACCGACTCGAGGATTTCCCGCTCGGCGCCTCCCGCCAGGGCCGCGCGAGCGAGAGTACGGCCACGGAGAACCAGCATCTCGCCGCTCGAAGAGAGGGAGAGCAGATCCGCCCCGGGAGGCCCGAGCGCCCGTGATTCGACGCTTCCAGGCCGCGTCGAGAAGATGGCGACGTCGTCGCTGCCCCACTTCGCGCTGTAGACGATCGTCTGGCCGTCGGGAGCAAATCGAGCCTGGTTCACGACTCCGTTGCGGAACGTCAGGCGGCGAAACGAGGGAGGTCGCGTCGCCCTGCTCCAGAGCGACCGGCCGGTGAAGGCGCCGGCGGCAAGCAACGCAAACGCCGCAACGCCGGCCGCTGCGACCCGGGATGCACGGAGGGACGGCGCAGAAGTGGCCGTCGCGCCGGAGAGGGAGACCTGCAACAGTCGGTCCCGCATGATCGCCAGATCACGGGCGAGATCCCGCGTCGAGGCATAGCGCTCCTCCGGCTCCTTGGCGAGGCACCGATCGACGATCCAGCGCAGCGGCGCGGGCGCTTCGGGATTGATTTCGCCTATCGACCTAGGCTCGTCGTGCAGGATCGCCGACAACGTGTCCACTGCTGTTTTCTTCTGGAAGGCTCTCTTCCCCGTCGCGAGTTCGTACAAGATCGAGCCGAACGAGAACTGGTCCGACCGGAAGTCCACCGGCTGCGCCCCGGCCTGCTCGGGCGACATGTAGCCGACTGTGCCGAGCACGACGCCCGGGCTCGTACCCGTCTCCGTCGGGAGCTGGGAGCCCTCGTCGCTCCCCGACCCCGCTGTCGTCAGCTTGGCCAGCCCGAAATCCAGGATCTTGACCAGGCCATCCTTCGTGACCATTCGTTCTCGGGCTTCAGGTCCCGGTGCACGATCCCGGCCTCATGCGCGCGCGCCAGCCCGTCGGCGATCTGCGCGGCGATCGGAAGGAGCTTGCGGATCGGCAGTGCGCCGCCGAAGAGAATTTCCCGCAGCGTCTTGCCTTCGACCTTCTCCATCGCGATCCAGCGGATCGCGTCGGTCTCCCCGATGTCGTAGATCGTGACGATGTTGGGATGGTTCAGGGCCGAGGCCGAGCGGGCCTCTTTCTCGAAGCGCTTCAGGCGCGATTCGTCCTTCGCGACCTCCGGCGGGAGGACCTTGATCGCCACCTCGCGCGCGAGACGCGTGTCTCGAGCCCGCCAGACCT
>DATFTF010000407.1:0-6179 GCA_035262245.1 Thermoanaerobaculia bacterium | reverse complement strand
CGCGGTGTTGAAGACGAAGATCTCCGTGCGCCGGGCGACGCTCTTCAAAGCCATCAGGAACCCGAGCAGAAAGCGCGTGTGGGTATCCATAGAGCCGCTCGTGTCGCACAGCGCCACGATGCGCGGCTCCTCGATGGCCCGGGCCCGGCGGGCCAACCGCAGGAGCTCCCCCTGTGTCGCCAGCGCTGCGCGAAAGCTTCGCCGCGGGTCGACCGCGCCCCGAGAGCGGGACGGGACGAGGCGGCGGCTGGGTCGCGTCGCCAGTTTCTCCGCAAGCCGCGCCAGGATCCTCTCCATCGCCGCGAGATCTTCGGCGGTGCAGGCGTCGAACGGCTTGCGGCGAAGAAGCGCCTCCGGGCTCCAGGCGGGAGTGTCTCCCTGAGGCGTTTCCCGCTCGACACTCTGGCCGGTGCCGGCCCCGGCAGCAGGAAATGCGGCGAGGCGCGGGGCAGCATGAGGGACGGCCCGCTGCCGGGCGGCCTCGGAGATCGCCGCCGGGCCGGCGCGCACGCTCCAGAGAGCGTCGAAAAAGGCATCGAAGATCCCGGCGTGCCGTGGCCGGATCTTCAACGCGATGCGCAGGGTCCGGCGGACCTCCTCGCGCTCGGCGACGTCCACCAGCGTCAGCGCCTCCGCGGCGTCGGACTCGTCCCACAGCGTCACCGGGACGCCGCGCGCGCGCAGCTCCGCGGCAAACACCGCCAGATGATCGACCAGACTCCGCATCCGAACCCCCGCTATCCCGCCGACGCCTGCACGAGCGCCGACAGTTCCTCGCCCTTCACATCCCGCAGATCCTGCCGATCCTTCAGGACGCAGCCGAGCGTCTCCTCCACGATCGCCGGGTCGAGCTCGTCCTGGTGCAGGCGGACCAGCGCCTGGGCCCAGTCGATCGTTTCGGCCACGCCGGGCGACTTTGCCAGGCGGCGCGTCCGCAGCGCCTGCACGAACCGCGCGATCTGGCTGGCCAGCCGCGCCCCGGACTCCGGGACTCGAGACCGGATGATCCGGATCTCCTTGGCCACCGACGGATGGTCGATGTAGAGGTACAGGCACCGCCGCCGCAGCGCGTCGCCGATCTCACGGCTCCGGTTGGACGTCAGGATCACGTAGGGAACGTGCTGCGCCCGGATCGTCCCCAGCTCGGGAATGGAAACCTGGAAATCGGAGAGAAGCTCGAGGAGAAAGGCCTCGAAGCCGTCGTCGGCCCGGTCGATCTCGTCCACCAGGAGCACCGGAGCCCTCTCGGGGCGTGTGATTGACTTCAAGAGCGGGCGCTCGAGCAGATAGTCGCGCGAGAAAATGACGTGCTCCAGCCCCGCCGGGTCGGCGTGGTCTCCGGCCATCCGCACCCGGAGCATCTGCCGCGGATAGTCCCATTCGTAGAGCGCGGTCGCGACGTCGAGCCCCTCGTAGCACTGCAGGCGGATGAGCTCGGTCTCGAGGATGCGGGCGAGCACCTTGGCGACCTCCGTCTTACCGACTCCCGCGTCGCCTTCGATCAGGAGCGGCTTCTTCATCTCCCGCGCCAGATAGACCGCCGTCGCGATCTGCGGCTCGGCGATGTAGCCCTGCCCCTCCATGGCCGAGGAGAGGGCCTCGATCTCCGGTCTCACGCGCCGCCCGCGGAAGCCGAGAGGTAGCGCTCGGGGGACGCGAGGAATCGCTCACGGCATCCGCCGCAGCAGAAGTAGAACGCCCGGCCGCCAAGCTCGGCCCTGTGGCGCGCTCCGGCGATCTCGACCGTCATGCCGCAGACCGGATCCAGAGCCTCGGCCGGCGCCGCCGCGGGAAGCGCCTGCGGGGTCTTCGGCTCGGCGCTCTCGGCCCGGCGCAGCGACACGATCTCCGCCAGGACGCTCAAGGCGATTTCCTCGGGACTGCGCGCCCCGATGTCGAGCCCCGCCGGGCTGTGCGCCCGGTCGAGCGCCGCCGCGGGGGCGCCCCGGGCTGTCAGGGTCGCGCGCATCTGTGCGAAACGGCGCGAGCTCGCGATGACTCCGAGGTAAGCGGGCTCGAGGGCCAGAGCCGAAAGAATCGACTCTTCGTCCCTCTCCCCCATCGTCGCGACGACCGCGACGGCGGGGCCCTTTGCCGGAAGAGCATCGCTTTGGGTCCAGATCCGCTCGGCATCGGGGAACATCGCGGCATCCGCTTCGGGATCGACCGCCTCGACCACGAACCCCATCGCCCGGGAGAGGCGAGCGAAGGCCTGGGCCACCGGCGAGTGGCCGAACACGACGCTCCGCCGGGGCGGCAAGACGGGCTCCATATAGATGTCCACACTTCCTCCGCTGTGGCAGGTCATGGGAAAGACGACGACGCCGGAGCGCCGGTCCGACTGAGGGTCGGGCGAAAGCGCGACGAGCTTCGGTTCCCCATCCTTCAGGACGCGCAGGGCTTCCCGCACGACCGTCGGCCTGGTGCAGCTCCCGCCGAGCCAGCCGTGGAAGGACCCGTCGGCGGTGATCACGGCGGTGTCGCCCTGGCGCGTCGAGCTCGCCGGCTGGCGCCCGACGACCGTCGCGAACACGAACGGCTCGCGCCGGCGGACGAGCTCCGCGGCGAGGATCAGGAGGTCGCCGCGCATGATGTTTTCCCCCCCGCCAGGCCCTGACGGATCCTCTCGAAGTCTTCCGGGACGTCCAGATCGGCCAGGAGATCCACCGGCCAGGACACCGCGATCGCCTCGGCTCGGTGGCGGCGCACGACTTTCTTTCCGCACCCCCTGTCGGCGGCGACGAGCTCTGGGAAGAGCGAGCGGTCGTAGAGAGTCGGCGGCGCGGAGACGTGGCCATATTCGGAGATCACAAGACGCGCCCCCGCGTCGCGATAGCGGCTGATCAGAGCGGCGATCATAGGGCCGGTCACCAGCGGCATGTCGGCCAGGACGGCGACGGCGGCGGCGGCCGACTCCGGGGCCGCGGCGATCCCCGCGCGGAGCGAGGTATGAATTCCGACCGCGAAGTCGGGATTCGCCACGATCCGTACGGGCAGGTCGGAAAGCTCCGCCGAGACACGATCACCCTCGTGGCCCACGATCGCCAGCACGGGATCGAGCCCGGCGGCCAGACAGGCTCGGGCGGCGCGACGCACGACGGTCTCGCCGTTCAGATCGAAGAGCAGCTTGTTTTTCCCCATGCGCGTGGACGCGCCCGCGGCGAGCAGAACGCCGGCCACCGAACGGCTGTGGTCAGCCGGCATGAATGGCGCCCTCCTTCTCCCGGAGAGGCAGCGGCTCGCGGCCCGAGCGGGCGGCCAGGAGCTCCGCAACGATGGCCACGGCGACCTGCTCGGGGCCCTCTGCGCCGAGGTCCAATCCGACCGGAGCGTGGACGCGTCCGCTGTCGGACGCGCCGAGCTGTCGGATGATTTCCGCTGCGCGGGCGCGAGGACCGAGCAGTCCGATGTACGCGATGCTCGAGGAAAGAAGCTGCCGCGTCCACTCGCGGTCCTGTCCGAAGGAGTGCGTCTTGACGACGCCGAAGTCGCGGGGCCCCGCCGGGAGGGACGCGAGCCCCTCCTCGGCCCGGCGCAGCAGAAGCCGGGAGGCGGCGGGAAACCGCTCAGAAGAAAGATGGGCCTGCCGGTGATCGACCACCGTGACCCGAAAGCCGGCGTCGGAGGCGTAGCGGCAGATTGGAATGGCGTCATCGCCCGCTCCGAAGAGAACGAGATGGGGCGGAGGCGCGAGCAACTCGCTGAAGACCTCCGTGGACGACAGCTCCGCAATCCCTGAGACACGGCGGGAGAGCGCATCGGTCGCCTGCGCCGCGACCGCGAGGTCGAGCGCGGCGTCGCCCGTCGAGCCGACGGCAAGGCCCGCTCCGTTCGTCAACACGGCAGCGCCGACTAAAGGCCCTTTCAAGACCGTGCTCAGGACGAACGGGCTGTCGCCGTCGAGGAGCTCCCGCGCCCTCCGCGCGACCTCCAGGAAGTCGGTCGCGGTCGCCTCCTGCACGAAGATGTCCACCGAGCCGTTGCAGCCGAGACCCAACCCCCAAACGATGCGGTCGTCCGACCCGGTGTCGTAGTGGAGGAGGCGCGGGGCCCGCGCGCGAAGAACGTCGAGCGCGGTCTCCTGCACGTCGGCTTCAAGGCAGCCGCCGCTCACGCTCCCGGAGGTGCGGCCGTCCTCCTCGACCAGGAAGCGCGCTCCTGGCCGGCGGTAAGCAGAACCCTGGATCCGAACGACCGTGGCGACTGCGGCCCGACGGCCGGCGTCACCTTCGGCGACGATCCGGCCCAGAATCTCGGATGTTTCCTTCCAATGTTTCACAGCTCGCCCAGGCCGAGCCCGACTTATACGACGGCGCCCGGAAGAGGGTCAACCGAGAATCCCTCAGGTCGTGCGCAAATGCCCTCTTGTCCAGATTCTTCTCAGGTTCGAAGCCATGTCCGGCCGTTGAGCCCGACGGGCCCCGAACCCCGAAGCGGACCCCACGAAACCACGGGCAACAAAACCCGCCGTCGCGGCACATGCGCTCTGAGCTCGCGGCACACCGCCAGCGGCCCCGCAACGCATCCCTCAGCCGACACGTAACCCGCGTGAGCCGCGGCGCGTCTGTCCAAGACGAGCGGGTTTTTTGGAAAGGAGTCGCTCATGCGAAGAAACGTTGCCGTCCTGATGCTTCTGGTTCTCGGTTCGGCGGCCGCTCTGGCCGAAGACAGGAACATCCAGGGGACGATCTCCCGCGTCGACGAGAAGAAGAAAACGCTGGTGGTCCAGGAAGGAGAGTCCAGCGAGAGCACGGTGTACTGGACCGAATCGACACAGGTTTCCGGAGATCTCCAGGAAGGCGCGAAGGTCGAAGTGGTGGCCGCCGAGGCCGCGGGGAAGCTGACGGCCACGAGCATCCGTGTCCTCGCCGGCAAGGACGATCTGCCCTGAGGCCGGAGCGGCGCGAAGCGGCGGCAGCGCCGGTTCGAAGCGTTTTCCATCGAGAGAATCGCGCGGGGGTTGCGGACCGGCCGCCGACGGCCTACAATATTGATATTGTGAGTCACGCGACCGGCGCCGCGCCGGTCATGAAGCACAGGCCGAGCGCCACGGCTCTGCGCGTGGCGATGCGGCGCGCTTCCCACCAGGTGCTCGACCGCCCGGTCGTCTTCGAGGATCCCCTCGCGTTGGCCATCATCGGGAAACGCCGCGCGGACCTGGTGCGTTCCGGAGACCCACGCGAGCAGAGCGGGCTGGCGCGCTCGTTGCGCGCCTTTCTGGCCGCGCGCAGCCGCTACGCCCTGGACTCCCTCGAAGCCGCGGCCGCTCGCGGAGTCCGGCAGTACGTGATCCTGGGAGCCGGCCTCGACACGTCTGCGTACCGTGCCGGCCTGGCCGGCCTGCGCTGCTTCGAGGTCGACCAGCCGGAGACACAGGCCTGGAAGAGGAAATCGCTCACCCGCGCCCGCATCGCGGTGCCGACGACCCTCTCCTTCGTTCCCCTCGACTTCGAGACCCAGACGCTCGCGGATGGCCTGCGGGACGCGGGATTCGACGCCGGGAGGCCGGCTTTCTTCTCCTGGCTGGGAGTCGTGCCCTACCTGAGGAAGGAGTCAGTCCGGGCGACGCTGGCGATGATCGCGGCGCTGCCGCCGGGAAGCGCGGTCGTTTTCGACTACGGCATCCCGCCCTCGCGCCTGGCGTTGAAGGAGCTCCTCGTCACCGCGTACCTGGCCCGGCGCGTCGCGGCCGCCGGCGAGCCCTGGAGGACCTTCTTCGACCCGGGGGAACTCGCCGGCGAGCTTCGGACTCTCGGTTTCCAGAGTACCGAGGACCTCGGGCCGGCCGAGATCAACGATCGCTATTTCGCCGGCCGTTCCGACGGCTTGAGCGTGCGGCGCGTCGGCCACCTGGTGAAGGCCGAGACGTGAGAGTCCTAGGAGCTCGACGCTAAGGCTCGCGGTCGAGGAATGAGACGCGCCGCGGTCTCGATTCGAGACCTGGCCCGGCGGCGCTCACCTCCCCAGCTCTTCCAAGCGACAACTGTTCAAGCATTTGCGGTTTGACTCCGGACGGCGCCCAACTGGCAAAGTCCGTGCTCTCCAGTGCCCGCGAGAAAGGAGCCAGCGATGACCAGGAAACGGGGCGTCAAGGCGGTCGAGTCGGGCAAGAAGGTCAAGGACCTCGCGTTGAAGTCGGTCGAGGAGGCTCGCGCCCGAAACGTGCGTGGCGGCGATGA
>DATFTF010000406.1:0-11334 GCA_035262245.1 Thermoanaerobaculia bacterium | reverse complement strand
GGAGCTTCTCCGCCGGCATCTCAACCGCCAGGCCTATGACTGAGCCGCGACGGGTCCGCGCCTTCGTGGCGGTGCCGCGCGACCGGATGTGGATCGAGAGCGCCGCCGGCCTCGTGCAGCGGCTGAAGGAGCGGCTCCCGGAGGCCTCCTGGGCCCGGCCGGAGAGCTGGCACATCACGATCAAATTGCTGGGTCATGTCCCGCCGGAGATTCTTCAGCCTCTCGCCGCCTCGCTCGCGCCAGCGGCGCGGGAGACGGTGCCTGGCGATCTGACTCGGGGGGGCGCGATCGTCTTTCCACCGCAAGGCGCGGCCCGGGTTCTGGGAGCGGGGTTCGCTCCTTCGCCGACTGTGGAGAGCCTCGCGGCATTCGCTCACGAAGTCGACGCGCGCGCCGAGGCCTTCGGCGTGGAGCGGGAAAAACGCGGGTTCCACGCTCATGTGACCCTGGCCCGGCTGCGGCGGCCATGGAACGAACGGGAGGTCGAGAGCTTCCGCGCCGAAGTGGGAGCGTGGCCTCTGCCCGACTGGCCGTTGAGGTCGGGCGTCCTCTACGAAAGCCGCCTCTTGCCCGAAGGCGCCGTCCACATTCCGCTTGCGGAGTGGACTTTCTCCGGTGGGCCTCCCGGGGTGCGGGCGTGAACGCCCGGGCGCTCCTGACGGTGGCCGCCGGATACCTCCTGGGGTCGATCTCATTCGCCGTCTTGCTCGTCCGGTTGCGGACCGGTCGCGACATCCGCCAGGAGGGCTCCGGAAATCCCGGCGCGACCAATGTGCTGCGCTCTCACGGCAAAGCCCTTGCGCTGGTGGTGGCACTTCTGGACGTGGCCAAGGGAGCCGCGGCGGTGCTTCTGGTGCGGATGGTCACCGCGGATCCTCGCTATGCCGCCGCAGGGGGTCTGGCCGCCATTCTCGGGCACATGTTTCCTCTCTACTACGGCTTTCGCGGAGGAAAGGGCGTCGCCACGACGGTGGGAGCCTTTCTGGCGCTCGCCCCGGCAGCCACGGCCGTCTGCCTGGGGGTCTTTATCGTGATCGTGGCGGCGACGCGCTATGTCTCGCTGGGCTCCTGCGTGGCGGTGGTCCTGCTTCCCCCGGCTGCGCGGCTGATCAGCCACTCCCCGTTGCCGGTCGTGCTGGCAGCGGCTCTGGCCGCCGCCGTGGTCATCGTCAAGCACGTGGATAACTTGAAGCGCCTGGCGCGGGGAGAAGAGCGTAAGCTCGGCCGCAAATGAAGGTCTCCATTCTCGGCGCCGGCTCCTGGGGCACCGCTCTGTCGATTCACCTGGCCCGCGCGGGCCACGAGGTCGTCCTGTGGGCGCGGGACACGACGGTGGCTCTGGGAATCGAGACGCAGCGCCGCCACACGCGCCGTTACACCGAGATGATGATTCCCGCCAGCGTGCATGCCACCGCGAGCCTCGTGGAGGCTTGCGAGTCCGGCGAGGTTCTCGTTCTTTCCGTTCCCTGCGCCTCCTTCCGGTCGGTTCTGGAGGCGGCGCCGCGCCTGACCCCGGGACGCAAGATCCTTTCGACGGCCAAGGGATTGGAGCCCGACACCGGCAAGCGCATGTCCGAGATCGTCCGCGAGTACTCCTCCGGCGCTTTGGTCGGCGTCCTTTCGGGCCCGACCTTCGCCCAGGGCGTCGTGCGGGGCGATCCCACCGCCGCAGTGGTCGCCGACTCGGGAGAGGGAGTGGCCCGCCAGATTCAGCAGAGTTTCTCCACTCCTCTCTTTCGCCTCTACAGCTCCGAGGATCTGGCAGGGGTCGAGCTTTGCGGCGCTCTGAAGAACGTCGTGGCGATCGCCGCAGGCATCGTGTCGGGACTGGGCTACGGGCACAACACCCTGGCCGCCCTGGTGACCCGCGGCCTGGCGGAAATCGGACGGATCGTCCGGGGCAAGGGCGGTCAGGCTCGAACGGTGGCCGGGCTGGCAGGCATCGGGGACCTGATGCTGACCTGCACCGGGAAGCAGTCGCGCAATCGGAGCCTGGGGGAAGAGATCGGGAAGGGACGCAAACTTTCCGAGGCGCTGATGGAGATGCCCGAAGTCGCCGAGGGCGCGCGGACCTGTCTGGCCGTTCCCAAGCTGGCGGCCGAGGTTGGCGTCGAGGCTCCCATCTCCGAGGCCGTCGTTCATGTGCTCTACGACGGGGTCGAGCCGTCCGCCGCGGTGGAGACGCTGATGACGCGCACGCTGCGGTCGGAGTGAGAGAGCGTTTTGTGATTTGCGATTTGTGATTTGCGATCTGTGATTTCGTCACATCGCTGATCGGCTCATGACCCTGAGCCGGCGCAGGTGGGTGGGCTATCCGGGAGCGATCCTGCTGGTCCTGGCGACGATCGCCATCCTCAAGCTGTTCCCGAAGATGGCGGACTCCTCGGTGGCGCTCCTGCTCTTGCTCGCGGTTTTCGCCTGTGCCTGGATCTGGGAGAGCGGGCCGGGCGTCGCCGCCGCGGTCGTGGCGACCCTCGGATTCAACTTCTTCTTCCTTCCGCCGATCTACACGTTCACGGTCGAGGATCCCCGCAACGTCGCCGCGCTCCTGGTGTTTCTGGTGGCGGGACTGCTGATCGGACGCCTCTCCTCGACCAGCCGGGAGCGGCTGCGCCAGGTGGAGGCCGAGCGCGTCGATCTTGCCAACCTGACCCGGCTCTCCGAGGCATTTCTCGCGGACACCAATCGCGAGTCCCTTCTGGGGGTCGCTGCGAACCGGCTGAGCGACGCGCTGGGAGCCCGCCACGTGGCCATCTTTCTGGCCGACGGCCGGGGAGGTCTCGCTCCCGCCGCCGCGACCTCGGACCAGCCGGTCCTCCAGGAGCTGGTCGATCTGGCCTTTCGCCAGGGCAACTCCGCATCGTTCCCCTCGGAGCTCGGCGGGACCGATATCTATCTGCCGGTGCCCGTCGGCGTCCAGCGGGCCGGTGTGCTGGTCGCTCGCGGTCTCTCGTCGAGCGAGCGCATGGCCGAGGGTTGCGCCGTGCTCCTCGGGCTGGCGCTCGAGCGCGAGCGGTTCCTGCGCATGGCCCGGGAGGCGGAGGAGACCAAGACCAGCGAGCAGATGAAATCGACGCTCCTGACCGCTCTGGCCCACGATCTCAAGACGCCGGTCGCCACCGCTCGCGCGACGATCGAGAACTGGGCCGCGGAGACGGGCGGTTCGGACAAATCCCGGCTGGCCGTCGAGCAGCTCCAGGCGCTGACCCGCCGCATCGGCGAGTTGATGGACGTCGTGCGGGTCGATTCGGGCGTTGCCCAGCCCCGACGGGAGCTGGTGGAATGCGCGGAGATCGTCGAGGCCGCGCTGTCGCGGTTTGGCGACGCGCTCGCCGGGCACTCTCTCTTCGTCGACGCCGCGCCTTCGGATCTGTGGGTCCGGGTCGATCCCACCCAGCTCACCGAGGCGCTGGGCCACGGACTGGAGAACGCCGCGCGATACTCCCCGAGCGGATCCAGGATCCATGTCTCCGCCGGCGCGGAAAGCGGGCAGGTCTGGATACGCGTAGAGGACCAGGGCTCGGGCGTGCCGGAAAAAGAACGGGAACGCGTCTTCGAGCGTTTCGTGCGGCTGCCTTCTGCGGCCGAGGTTCCGGGGACGGGCCTGGGACTCTCGATCGCCCGCAGTCTGGTCGAGATGAACGGGGGGTCGGTCGCGTTGCGTCCCGCTCCGTCGGGGGGCGCGGTCTTTGAAATCCGGCTTTCCCGGGAGCGGCGATGAGCCGGGTGCTGGTGGTCGACGACGAGGCCGGGCTGCGCAAGGTGGTCCGCGATGCCCTGGAGAGGGAGGGCCACGAGGTGGAAACCGCCGCCGACGGCCTGGAGGCGCGGCGGCTCGCCGAAGAACAGAGCTTCGACCTCATCGTGACCGACCTCTCCATGCCCCGCAGCGGGGGACTGGATCTCGTGCGAGAGATCCGACGCACCTCGCCGGTTCCGGTTCTGATCCTGACGGTGCGCGGGGAGGAGCGCGAGAAGGTCCGGCTGTTGGACGCCGGAGCGGACGATTACGTCACCAAGCCGTTCGGGATGGAGGAGCTTCTGGCGAGGACCCGAGCCCTTCTGCGTCGCCGCGACGCGCGCGCCGGTCCGGCGGTCCTGCGCTGGGCGGACATCACAGTGGACCCGGAATCACGCGCGGTCACCAAGGCGGGCCGGGCGGTCCATCTGACGCCGACCGAGTTCGCACTCCTGGCCAGGCTCGCCGAGAAGCCCGGCGCGGTCTGGACCCACCGGCAGCTGCTCACCGCAGTCTGGGGCACCACGGCCGGCGTCACGCACGACACGCTCCGGGTGCACATGGGGAGCTTGCGGCGCAAGCTGGAAGACGACCCCAACCGGCCGCGCTGGATCCTGACCGAGCCATGGGTCGGCTACCGCTTCAACCCGGAGCGGTGAGACGTCCCGGGCGAGGTCAGTGGTTCACGAGACTCAGGATGTTTCCGTCGGGGTCCTTGAACCAGGCCGCTCGCGTGTTGCCGGCCACATGCACGTCGCCGCGCAGCGTGGTCCCCGGCAAGTCGTAGTGCTCGAAGGCGACCCCCTTCTTCTTGAGATCCTGGACCACCTCGTCGACATCGGCGACGACCCAGGTCGCCGCGGTGGCCTTGTTGGTTCCGGCGAACTGAGACTCGTAGACCAGGATGGTCGAGGGGCCGGTCTTGTAGGACAGCACTCCCGCCTCCCTGGTTGGCTCGGGGTGCAATCCCAGCGTCTCCTCGTAAAACTTCCGCGCTCGCTTCGCGTCCTTGACTGCAATGGTGGCAACGGCCTCTTCATTCGAAAGCATGGAAGCCTCCTGTGCCTCCGGCGTGCAGCATCGGTGCCATGGCGAGCGTCGGTCGGGGTCGGAGTGACCTCGGAACTTTCCGGCGGCTTCGTCGTATTCTCGCGCTTGCAGAAGGAGTGTTCGACATGCTGAGAGCTCTTCTCGGCCGGCTGAGCCGCGCCGCCCTCATGACCTTTGTCTTCCTGCTTCCGGCCGGGCTCACGGCGCAGCTGCCTCCGGTCATCCCTCGCGATGTCCTGTTCGGAAATCCCGAACGGAGCCGGCCGCGTCTCTCGCCGGACGGGGCGCGTCTGGCGTGGATCGCGCCGGACAAGAAGAACGTTTTGCAGGTATGGGTCAAGACGGTGGGGAAGAACGACGACAAGATGGTCACCGCCGACAAGAAGCGCGGTATCCGCCAGTTTCAATGGGCCGAAGACAACCGGACTCTGCTGTACCTGCAGGACAACGACGGGGACGAGAACTTTCACGTCTACGGAGTCGACCTGGCCTCCGACAACGTCCGCGATTACACGGCCTTTCAGGGCGTTCGGGCGGACGTGCTGGCGGTGAATCCGGATTATCCGGGAGAGATTCTGATCGAGATGAACCTGCGCGACCGGCACCTGACGGACGTGCATCGTCTGACCCTGGCCACGGGCGCGCTGGCGATGGACACCGAGAATCCCGGGGACGTCGCCGGCTGGGGCGCCGACGCGAAGTTCCAGGTGCGGGCCGCTCAGGTTCTCACGCCCGACGGGGGCACGGAGATCCGCGTCCGCGAGGATGCGAAGTCGCCGTGGAAGGTTCTCCTCAAGGTCGGGTCGGAGGAGATCCTGGACTTCCAGGATTTTTCCGCCGACGGCAAAATCGCGTACCTGAAGAGCTCGGTCGGGGCGGACACGGCGCGCCTGGTCGCCCGCGACATCGCCACAGCGTCGGAGAAGGTCCTGGCCACGTCTCCGGACGTCGATGCCGGCGAGGTGCTCATACACCCTCGCACGCACGTGGTGCAGGCGGTCTCCTTCGAGCCGGGACGCTCCGTCTGGAAGGTCCTGGACGGCTCCATCCAGGCCGATTTCGACGCGATCGGCCGACTCCATCCCGGCGATTTCACGGTGGTCAACCGCACCAGCGCCGACGACGCCTGGCTCGTGGCATTCACCTACGACCGGGGACCCATCACCTGGTACAAGTGGGAGCGGGCGACGAAGACGGGGTCGCTTCTCTTCAGCGCTCAGCCCAAGCTCGAGGGCCTGCCTCTGGCGGAGAGGAAGCCGGTCGTCATCAAGTCCCGCGACGGACTGAAGCTCAACTCCTATATGACGCTCCCCGTGGGCATGCCGGCGAAGAATCTTCCGACGGTGCTTTTCGTCCACGGCGGCCCTTGGGGCCGTGACAGCTGGGGCTATGACCCCTGGGCGCAGTGGCTCGCCAACCGCGGCTACGCCGTGCTCCAGGTCAACTACCGGGCCTCGACCGGATTCGGAAAGAGCTTTCTGAATGCGGGGAACCGTCAATGGGGCCTGAAGATGCATGACGACCTGATCGACGCCGCGAAGTGGGCGATCTCTCAGGGCTACGCCGATCCGAAACGGATCGCCGTCTTCGGCGGCTCCTACGGAGGCTACGCCGCGCTGGCGGCGGCCACGATGACTCCCGACTTCTTCGCTTGCAACGTCGACATCGTGGGGCCCTCGAACCTGAAGACCCTGATCGGTTCGATCCCGCCGTACTGGAAGCCGATGCGTGCCATGTTCGACCTGCGCATGGGCAACGTCGACGATCCCAAGGACGCCGAGCTCGTCCACAACGCCTCGCCTCTCTTCCGGGCCGACAAGATCGTCCGGCCTCTGCTGATCGGCCAGGGGGCCAACGATCCGCGAGTCAACGTCAAGGAGTCCGAGCAGATCGTCGAGGCGATCGCGAAGAACAAGGGGAGCGTGACCTACGTGCTGTATCCCGACGAGGGCCATGGTTTCGCCCGGCCGGAGAATCGGATCGACTTCAACGCCCGCGCCGAAAAGTTTCTGGGGTCCTGCCTCGGCGGGCGCGTCGAGCCGATGGAAGAGGAAAGGATTCCCGGCTCGACGGCCGTGGTGCGGGTCGTGGGTAAGTAGGCCTGGCAGCCCCGACCCTCATTCCGGGGGTGGAATCTCCGGGCCTCCGGCGGTCGTCGTAGCCGCAGGGCGAGCGAGCCGAAAGCCGTTTCAGACCTTCACGACCTCGTGCTGACGCCCGGGTCATGGCACACTGTAGAGAGGCATTGCGCCTCGCTGACAGAATGGAGGACTCCCTGAAACTGTCCGGCACAGGCCTGCGATGAGCGCGCAAAGTCCGGATCTTCCTCGCACACCTCCGGCCTCGCCGATGCTCTGGATTCGGCGGATCCTCTCGGCGCCGCTCCTGCTCCTGGCCTTCATCTGCCTGGTCGGCATGCTCCGGATGATGCTCGGCAACCTGCGCGGGTCTTCGGCGGGGGAGGGGGTTATGGTCGCGCTCTTCGCGGCAGTCGCCGCAACAGCCGCCTATTACCTCCTGCGCCCGGACCTGCGGCGTTTGCGGGGAATCACCCGGAGCGACATCCGCCGGTGGCTCCTGACCAATCCCATCGGCCAGGCCGTGGTGCTCTACGTCGCGGCGGCCGTCGTGATGGCCGCCGCCCCGAAAGCCTCGCTCTTACCCGGTTTCGCCGCCCAGTGCGCTTATTCAATCCTCGCGGCCTGGAGTGCGATGACCGCACGCCGCTGGTGGCTCCATGCGCTCCTGGCGGTCCTCGTCTTCGTGCTTCTCATGGGAGCTCTGGCCGGAACCGCCGAGGCCGTCACCCCGAGAGGTTTCGGCGAGGGCGGGATGATCTTCCTGTTGCCGATGGAAGGCTTCCCGATCCTCCTCGTCCTCTCCGGCATCGCGCGGTGGGTCCGCAGATCCCGAGGCGCAAGCTAGGGCTGTCGCCTCCGCGACACGTCGGGATCCGCGCGCTCCGCGCACAGCGCCAGAACGCTCGGCCCGAGGGCCTCGACGGCCTGCTGATCCCGAAGCTCCGCTCCGGCTCCCGCGGGGTGGGTCGTTTTGCGAATCCAGTTCGCAAAGCTTGGTCACGCCGCGAAGGCACGGCCAGGGCCGGTTATCCCCGTCCGCGGCGCGCGAAGCTCCCGAAGTAACCGAGGGAGGACGTCGCGCGCCGCGGGGAGCCGAAGCGGAGGCAAAAGGTCAGGCCTGCGGTCGAGGCCCTTTGGCCGAGCCGCAGGCCGGTGCGCCGCAGGCGCAGACCTTTTCCCGCAGCGGAGGCGACGATCAGAGTCCCGCCTTCTTCAGGGCGAATGCGCTCGCTTTGGCTTTGGTCCGCACCAGCGCGTAGTTGAGGTTGGGCAGGGAATTGAAGTCCGCGGCCTGCCGGCACGTTTCCGCGGCTCTGGCCGCGTCGCCCTTGGCTCCGTAGGCCTGGCAGAGCCGGTAACGATCCTCGGGATTCTGAGGGTTGGCCTGCTGCAGCTCGGCGATCGCTTTGTCGTAGTCCTTCTCCGCGAGAGCGATGAGGCCGTCGAGCTCGTGCGCGTTCTTGGCCGTGAGCGGGTTCTTCGCCGACATGGCTCCCTGCCGAAAAGCGTCCGCTTCCTTGCGCGCGCCGGCGATGTCTCGCCGGGCGAGCGCCACCCGAGCCAGGTTGTAGTGGTGGACCAACCTGCCATTGTCCTTGACCTCCGCAGAGAGGCTGGACTCTTCGACGATCCGAAGCCCGTCGTCGAATTCCTTCCTGGCCAGGTCCGCCTTCCCGTTCTCCACCAGGATGAGTCCCTTGAGGCGGCAGTCGAAGGCCATCGCCGGCACGTCATTGCCTTTGCGCCCCAGGGCAAGCTGTTCATCGACGTCCGCCAGCGCTTTCCCTGTCCTTCCTTCGTCCAGATGCACGATCGTCCGTGCGAAGAGCGCGGTGCGCCTCTCCCCGTCGGTCCGCGCCTTCCGGGTCAGCTCGGCGAGCTCCTTCTCGGCCAGATCTGCCTTGCCGGAATAGAGCAGGTCCATGGCGATCCCCTGGTGAGCGTTGACGAAATGAGGATCGATCTCCAGAGCCTTGCGGTATTGCGCGATCGACTCGTCGAAGCGGCCCATCTTGAGCAGCAACTCGGCGTACGAGTCGTAGGGATTCGGGTCCTTCGGGATCAGCTCGATGTACTTCTGGAAGGCCTTCTCCGCGTTGGCGTAGTCGCCGCTCTGCCGGTAGGCGTATCCGAGGATGTTGTAGGCGGTCGAGTAGCCGGGATTGATCTCGGTTGCCTTGCGGTAGTGTTCGATGGCGCTGTCGTACTCCTGCTGCCCGAAGTAGTAGCCGCCCAGATTGAAGTGGGCGCGCTCGTCGCCGGGGTAGGCGGCGACCAGCTGTTCGAGGAGCCCCTTCTGCTTGACCGTGTCGTTGTTGGCGCCGGCCTGCGTGGCCAGGATCAGAAAGCGCTCGCCGTCGGAGGCCTTGTCTGCCAGGCGCACCGCCTTGTCGAGATGATCGAAGAACTCCTGGCCGGTCGGGGCGGACGTGGCGAGACTCAGCTCGGCCCAGGCGAAACCGGGATCGAGGGCTACCGCTTTCTGGAAGTGCGAGTACGAATCCGTGATCTGGAGTCTCTCTGCGAGATCTCGTCCGCGGAGGAATTCCCCCCGCGCCTCTTCCGACGCGGTGGTCACGGGAATCTTTCCGCGCTCGGCGAGGACCGCCGACGCGCCGGCTGCGAAGAGCAGACCGGCCGCCGATGCGATGACCAGAAACCTGGTTGGAATTCCGCGCATCCTGCCCTCCTTCGCGATGACCTTTCGCGTGCTGTGTCCGATCGAGAGTGAGTACGGAGAGAGCAGCGGGATGTTGCGGACGGTCGCGGGCCACGACACGAAGCGTCGCAGAGACAGGACGAAGACCGTCTTCGTGAGGACGTCCGAAACGAGAAGCTGATCGCTGCCGGCCGGCCTGAGAGAGACGCAGCCGCCAGTCAGCGAGCCGGGCGCAAGCCCGTCGAGTATAGCAGATATGCTATATCGCGAATCCCGCTCCGAAAGGGACACGGTCCGGGCCCGGGTGTTGCCTGGAGGTCGAGGGAGTGGCAGAATCCTCCCCGGCGGTGATCCGCGCCCAACCTCGATGGCCTTCCCCCAGCGGGGGCCCTCGCCGAGGCAAAGGGGGGCATACTCCCGGATCGGCAGGACGAACTTCGTCGTCGCGGGCGACGTCGCTGGGGGGCCTCGCTCGAGGACGGAACGAAGGAGATCGTCGATGCCGAAGCAGAAGGACCTCAAACGCCTGGTTCGTTCCCGGATGAAGAAAACCGGCGAGGCCTACACCGCCGCCCGGCTTCAGCTCGTCAGAAGGAAAGAGACCGTTCCCGACTATGCGCGGGTGGCGGGGATGAGCGACGCCTCGGTCAGCCGGAGGACCGGCCGGTCGTGGCGGGAGTGGGTGACCCTCCTCGACGCCGCCGGCGCAGCCGAAAAGCCGCACCGCAAGATCGTTTCCCTGGTCTCGTCGCATGGCGTCGGGGGCTGGTGGTCCCAGACGGTCACCGTGGGATACGAACGGATTCGGGGGCTGCGCGAACGCGGGCAGCGGCGCGGAGGAGGCTACGAAGCGACCAAGAGCCGCACGTTTCCGGTGCCCGTGGAAACGCTTTTCGAGGCTTTTGCCGCCTCCCGTCGCCGGGGGCGATGGCTGCCGGTGAAGGTCGCCGTGAAGTCCGCGACGAGGCCCAAGAGAATGCGAATGGTCTGGAAAGACGGCACCCGAGTGGTACTGGGTTTCTACCCGAAGGGAGAGTCCCGGAGCTCGGTGGCCATCGCGCACGAGAACCTTCCCGACCGAGCGGCCTCCGAGGCGATGAAGACAGCCTGGGCCGCGTACTTCGACCGGCTCGGTCAGCTGCTGTCCTGAGGCTTTGGTCGAGGCGCAGGCGTGGCTGCCTGCGCCTCGATCCATTCGAGACTTTCGACCCCCAAAGCCTGTAATCTCCGTGCCGGCCGCCGGCGTCTTCCAGCGAACGAGCGATCCGGATGCGCGGACGCCGGCGGACGGGAGGGACGCGATGCTCGAGTCAAGGTGTCGGCTCTGGAAGTTTCCCGCAGTGCGGTCGGCATTCCTCTGCGCGGCCATGATCGCCGCGGCGATTCCGGCCGAGGCCTCGATCGGCGTCTCGCTGGAAGCCGACCAGCCCGGACCGGTCGTCGTGGGGACCGTGGTGACCTGGGTCGCTCGGCCATCCAATGCCGGGTCCGACGTGTTGTGGTTCCGGTTCCGGGTCCGCCCCGCCGGGGGCGCCTTCCGGGTTGTCCGCGACTACGGCCCCTTGAGCAGTCTGGTCTGGACCGCCCTGAACGAAGGGACCTACGAGATCGAGGCGTCGGTGCGGGACAAGTTCACCGGCGAAACCGCGACGGCGGTTTCCAGCCTCGTCCTGACTCCACGAGTGCAGGGCGGCCAGACTTCGGTGAGTCCGACTTCGCACCCCCTCGTCTTCCTATTCAGCACGTCGGCCTGCCAGGAAGGCAGGGCCAGGGTCCAGTATCAGTCGTCGGGAGGCCTCTCCCGT
>DATFTF010000405.1:0-7629 GCA_035262245.1 Thermoanaerobaculia bacterium | reverse complement strand
CACTGGGAGCCGATGGCCCAAGCCGCCCATCGGCTGGCCTCCCGGCACCGGCTGGAGATCATCGCCGTGCGAGCCGCGGGTCTTCCGGAGAGCCTGTTCCCGAGCGCCGCGGAGCGCGGCATTCGGGTCGTCGAGACGGGTCTCCATCCGCTCCTGGCGTCCGCCGACCTCGCGCTGGTGGCGTCCGGAACGGCGACCCTGGAAACAGCGCTGTGCGGCGCGCCGATGATCGTCCTGTACCGCACATCCCCGGGCAGCTTCGCCGTGGGCAAGCTCCTCGTCCAGGTTCCGTGGATCTCGCTCGTCAACATCGTGGCGCAGGCGCCGGTCGTCCCCGAACTGCTGCAGAATGACGTCACCGCCGAGAGGCTCGAGACTGAGGCGGAGGCTCTTCTGGAGTCCCCTTCCCGGCTGGAAGAGATGCGGCGTGGCCTCGCGCGGGTCTCGCGCGAACTCGGCCCTCCGGGCGCTTCGGACCGGGCGGCGGACGCCGTCCTCGAGGCCCTGGAGCGACCCGGCCCTTCGGCGCAGCCGGCCGGAGCCCTCGAGGGCGCCTCGTCGTGAAGCCGCTCGTCCGCCTGCTCCAATACTTCGGGCGCTACAAGTGGCGGGCGGTCGCCGCGCTGATCGCGATGGGAATCGTCTCCATCTCGACGGTGGCCATGCTCTTCTTCTTCGGCAAGGTCATCGACGACGCCCTGGGGGCGGGCGCCACACAGAGTCTCGCCGGGCTTCCCTCGGCCGCCACCGCGCGCGCTGCTCCGCTCCTGCGCTGGCTCGAAGAGGCCTATTCCGCCGGGCGGGCGTTCGCCGAGAGCCGCGGGATCTCCGTCCGGTTCGGCGCGCCCCTTCTTCTCCTCCTGGCTCTGGTGGCCAAGAATCTCTTTTCCTACCTCTCCGAGTTCGAGCTGAACGGCATCGGCGTGGCCATGGTCCGGGACCTGCGGCGAGACGCCTACGACCGGCTTCTCGGGCAGTCCACCCGTTTCTACACGCAGGCATCCACGGGCGATCTGCTCTCCCGGATCCTCTCCGACGTCGAGCAGATCCAGACCACCTTCGGACACAACCTGACGGACCTGGTCCAGGGAATCCTGACTCTCGTGCTGGTGCTCCTGTACGTCTTTTCCCTGAACGCCCGCCTGGCGATCGTGGTCTTCGTGCTCGGACCGGTCGTCCTGCTGCCCATCATCAACAACACGCGCCGTCTGGGCCGCGCCGCGACCGCCGCGCGCCAGCGCATCGGCGAGATGGGGGCCCTCCTCTCCGAGACGCTGCGGGGCCACCGCGTGATCAAGGCCTACGCCATGGAGCCGTTCGAAGCCCGGCGGTTCGCCGAGACCAACGAGCGCTACTTTCGGGTCAACCGCCGAACGGTGCGCCTGCAGGCCTTGAACGCGCCCTTCATGGAGACGCTCTCCGGGATCGGCCTGGCCATCCTCTTCATTTACGCCGCCGGCCAGATCCACTCCGGCCGCATGCGGGTCGGAGACCTCTTCTCGTTCCTGACGGCTCTGATGCTGATGTACAAGCCGCTCAAGGACGTCACCCGGATCAACATCGCCATCCAGCTCGCGCTTTCGTCGGCCCGGCGCGTCTTCGATGTGATCGACCGCGAGACGGAGATCGTGGAACGCTCTGGAGCCCGCGACCTCCCCCCCTTCTCCCGCGAGATCCGGTACGAAAACGTCTCCTTCGGGTACGGCGGGGAAGACGTGCTCCGGGGCGTCTCGCTGACCATCCGTTCGGGCGAGACTGTGGCGCTGGTGGGCCCGTCGGGGGCGGGCAAGACGACGCTGGTCAACCTGCTGCCGCGCTTCTAC
This sequence comes from Thermoanaerobaculia bacterium, assembly GCA_035262245.1. Lineage (GTDB taxonomy): Bacteria > Acidobacteriota > Thermoanaerobaculia > UBA5066 > Gp7-AA6 > DATFTF01. The sequence continues at coordinate 5,806 of DATFTF010000405.1, read as the reverse complement.
GACCCGACCTCCGGCCGCATCACCTTGGACGGCGTCGATCTGCGCGATGCGAGGCTGCCGTCGCTTCGCCGCCAGATCGGCCTGGTCACCCAGGACACCATCCTCTTCGACTCCCCGGTCAAGGACAACATCGCCTACGGGCAGAACGCGCCGCCGGAAGCGAGAGTGCGTGAAGCCGCGCGCGCCGCATGCGCCGATGAGTTCATCGAAGGCCTGCCTGAGGGCTATGCGACCCGCGTCGGCGAGGACGCCGGGCGTCTGTCGGGCGGCCAGAGGCAGCGTCTGGCCATCGCACGCGCCATCTACAAGGATGCCCCGATCCTGATCCTGGACGAGGCCACCTCCCAGCTGGACACGGAATCGGAGATGCTGGTGGCCCGCGCGCTGCGCAACCTCATGCGGGGACGCACCACGCTGGTCATCGCGCACCGGCTCTCCACGGTGCGGCGCGCCGACCGCATTCTGGTCTTAGACGGCGGCTGCATCGTCGAGTCCGGCTCGCACGAGGAGCTCTTGACTCGCCCCGGCCTCTACCGCAGGCTTCACGAAATGCAGTTTTTCACCGAGAGCGACGAGGTGCGGGAGACGCCGGCGTGAGCTTGCGCAGCATGACCGGCTTCGGACGAGCGGCCGGACCGGTCGGGTCGGCGCAGGCGGAGATCTGGGCCCGCAGCGTCAACCACCGCTCCCTCGACCTCACGGTGAGGGTCAAGGAGACGGAGGCGGCGCTGGAGCCGGCGCTGCGGCGAGCCTTCGCGCGGCGCCTGGCGCGGGGCAAGGTCGATGTGACCTTTCGGCTGAAGCGCCCGGGAATCGCCGGCTACGAGGTCTTCATCAACGAAGACCTCCTGCGGGCGGTCCTCGGGCATCTCGCGGCGGTCTCCGAGAAGCTGTCCGTCGGGCCGTTGCAGGCGCGCGACGTGCTCGCCATTCCCCAGGCCTTTTCGGTCGAGAGCGCCGTGGCCGATTTCACCCCGTCGGAGATTTCCGCCGCGGAGTCGCTGGCGGACGAGGCCGCCGCCGCGCTGGTGGCCATGCGGGAGCTCGAAGGCCGCGGCATCGCGCAGGACATAGGAGCGCGTCTGTCGGTCCTGCGGGTCAGGACGGCCGAGCTCTCAGCGCGGCGCGACGAGATCCGCCGCGCCATCCATGCCACGCTGCGCCAGCGCATCGCCGAGCTGTGGGCGGATGCGCCGATCGATCCGGCGCGCGTGGAGCAGGAGGCCGCGCTCGCCGCGGACCGCTCCGACGTCGCCGAGGAGCTCCAGCGGCTGGAGGGACATCTGGATCAGTTCGCGAGCCTCATCGCCTCAGCCGGCGAGCCGCTGGGCAAGAAGCTCGAGTTCCTGTCGCAGGAAATCCTGCGGGAGCTGAACACCCTGGGCTCCAAGGCCAGAGACCTCCGCCTGGTGCGCGAGGTCGTGGACATGAAATCCGAGACGGAGAAGATCCGGGAGCAGCTCGGAAACGTCGAATGAGCGGCGTCGCGCGCGGCGATCTCTTCATCGTCTCCTCTCCGTCAGGGGGCGGCAAGACGACGCTGATCCGGCGGCTCCTGGACAGCCCCCCGGGCGCGCCGCTGCACTTCTCCGTCTCCCACACCACGCGGCCCATGCGCCAGGGGGAACAGAACGGGCGCGAGTACCACTTCGTCTCCGTCGCCGACTTCCAGAAGATGGTTCAGCGGGGCGAGTTTCTCGAGCACAACGAGGTCCACGACAACATTTACGGCACGTCGAAAGCGGAGGTCCTCCCGCACCTGGCCGCCGGCGAGGACGTCATTCTCGACATCGACGTCCAGGGCGCCCGCGACGTCCTCGCGGCCTGTCCGGAGGCGGTCACGATCTTCATCGTTCCGTCTTCGCCGGGGGAGCTCGAACGGCGCTTGAGAACGAGAGGGCTGGACGGCGAGGAGGCGATCCGGAAGCGGCTGATCAACGCCTCTCGGGAGATCCAGCAAGTCGAGCAGTTTCAATACGTTATCGTGAATGATGATCTGAATCGGGCCATCCTTGAGTTACAATCGATCGTCCGGGTCCGGCGCCTGACGCCGGCGCGGCAGAGGGTGCGCCTGTACGGCATCCGCTCCGAGTTTCGATGAACATGCGAGAGGGAGAGGTTTGTAACCGATGATCCAGAAGATGCCCGAAGGGGTCGATAGCAAGTTTCGCCTCGTGCTCCTGGTGGCCCGGCGCGCGGAGCAGCTCATGCGCGGCGCGCGTCCGAAGCTCGAGACCGACCGCCCGGCCAAGCCGGTGCGGCTGGCTTCGGATGAGTTCGAGCAGGCCCGCGTGCGCTGGGACTACGGCCCTGAGGGGGGCGTCCTGGAGGAGCCCGCCGCCGAGACGGCGGAGGAAGAAGTGGCCGAGGAGGAAGCGCGGGTCTAACCGCCCCAGCGCGCAGTCCAACGTCCAGGGTCCAAAGTCCAAAAGGATCGGTGTTCGTTCCTTTGGACCTTGGACTTTGGATTTTGGACTTCGGAAGATGAAGCCTCGCGTCGTTCTGGGCGTCTCCGGGGGAATCGCCGCGTACAAGGCGGCGGAGATCCTGCGCGGGCTGCTGCGACGCGGAGCCGAAGTTCAGGTCGTCCTCACGCGCGGCGCGCTCGAGTTCGTCGCGCCGGCGACCTTTTCGACTCTGTCCGGCCGTCCGGTGCACACCGAGGTGTGGGGGGACCGCAACTCGCCGGCCGTCGACCACGTCGCTCTCGCCGACTGGGCCGATCTTCTGGTTGTCGCCCCGGCCACCGCTCACACGATTGGAAAGTTCGCCCAGGGCCTGGCCGACGATTTTCTCTCCACCTACTTTCTCGCCCATCGCAAGGGGGTCCTGCTTGCGCCGGCGATGGAGACCGCCATGTGGACAAGCCCGGCGGTCGTCCGCAACATGCAGAGCCTGCGGGAGCGCGGCGTGGGTCTGGTTGGACCGGCCGCGGGACCCTTGGCGTCGGGCCACGAAGGCCTCGGACGCATGGAGGAGCCGGAGGCGATCGTGGAGGCGGTCTGGAGCCGGCTGGCGGGGGAGCGGGATCTGGCCGACCTCGCGCTGCTGGTGACCGCCGGACCCACGCGCGAGCCGATCGACCCGATCCGCTTCGTCTCGAATCGCTCGAGCGGTCGGATGGGATACGCGCTGGCCGAGGGGGCGCGCGACCGGGGCGCCCGCGTGACGCTCTTGTCCGGCCCGACGGAGCTCCCGCTCCCCGCGGGTGTGCGCCTGCTTCGCTTCGAGACCGCCGCCGACCTTCAGGCGCTCCTGGTTCACGAGTTTCCGGAGTGCGACGTCCTCATCATGGCCGCCGCCGTGGCGGACTTCATCCCCGAAGAGAGCGCCGAGCGGCTGCACCGCGAGGACGGCGATCGCATCCTGCGCCTGGCGGCCGGACGCGACGTGCTGGCCGGGCTCTCTCCGCTCACGCGCTCGCAGATCGTCGTGGCCTTTGCCGCCGAGACGGACCGTCTCGAGGAACGGGGCCGCGCAAAGATGGAGCGCAAGGGAGCGGATTTGATCGTCGTCAACGACGTCGGACGTGCCGGCACCGGCTTCGACGCCGAGGAGAACGAGGTCCTGATCCTGGGACGCCGCGGGGAGCGCGAGCTCGTGTCCCGCCGTCCCAAGCGTGAGGTGGCGGGGAAGATCCTCGACGCCATCGTCCGGGTCCGCCGCTCCGCGAGCGAGGTCTCCCGCTGACGCGCGTGGCGATGCGCAGCGACCGGCCCTCCCGCGACGAGCTCGCTTTCTTCCGGGATCTGGGTTTTCGCGATCTCTACATCGACCGAGCGGGACCGGAGACCGCCGCGCTCGTGCCGGGGGCGCTGACGGATCTGCCCGCGCTCTCCCGGTTTCTGGAAGGCTGTCCCCGCTGCAAGCTCTCGCGCGGACGGACTCACATCGTGTTCGGCCAGGGCAATCCGAAGGCCGACCTCATGTTCGTGGGAGAGGCGCCGGGCCACGAGGAGGACGTCCAGGGCCTGGCCTTCGTCGGGCGCGCCGGCCAGCTCCTGACCAGGATCATCGAGGCGATGGGCCGAAAGCGCGAGGACGTCTTCATTTGCAACGTTTTGAAATGCCGCCCTCCCAACAACCGCAACCCCGAACCGGACGAAGTCGCGTCCTGCATACCCTTTCTGGAGGAGCAGATCCGTCTGATCGCGCCGCGCGTGATCGTGACCCTGGGGACCTTCGCGGCGCAGGCGGTGCTGGGAACCGACGAGCCGATCGGAAGGCTGCGTGGCCGGTGGCGCTCCGCCCGGGGCGTGCGGATCATGCCGACGTTCCATCCCGCTTTTCTCCTGCGCTCGCCCGAGCGCAAGAAGGACGTCTGGGAGGACATGAAGCTGGTGCGCGACTTCCTGGCCTCCGAGAAGTCCTAGGCCTGAAAAACGCGGAGGCGGCCCGAAGGCCGCCCCCTGTGGAAGACGCTGCCGACGCCGACGGACGCGTTCAGCGGGCGACGGTGGAAAAGATCGGGAAGTGGCTCGCAGCGCCCATGAAGAAGAGCATGGGGATGGAGAGCCAGGCGTTCGTCCGAGAGGCCAGAAACCCCCGGCGCGCCCACTGTGGCTGCTCGGCCGGCGCCGGCGCCCCTGTCTCCGCGGTCGCGCGCGTCGCGCCGATGATCTTCTTCTGGAGGGGCCAGATGATCATCCAGACGTTCATGAACATGACCGTTCCGATTCCGCCGCCGATCAGGATGGAGACCGCACGGTTGCTGGCGCCCCATCCGCGGGCCAGGGTCGCGACGGCCCACGAGGCGATCGCCACGACCACGATCACGATGACCGCAACCGCGCGCCCATCCTTCAAGCCGCCCCCCTTCACCGACGCCCGGTACACCACAGCGTTGATGGAGAAGGCGATTGCCCAGATGATCAGGAACAGGAGCAGCATCAGGGAGCGGTTCTGGGGTATCTCGTTCCCAGCCGAGGCGAAGTATCCGAGATAGAGAAACCCGGAGACCCAGGTCCCGACCGCTCCCCACCGAAACCACCAGAGGGATCGGGAGAGCAGGGGCGGGTTCGTCTTCAGCTTGGTGGCCGCGTCGATCTCTTTCTGGAACTGGACGTTGACCAGGTTGAAGAAATAGAGCATGCCGATCCAGGTGATGCCGGCGAGGAAGTGGAACCACCGGAGCAGGAACTGGAAATTGGTCGCGAAATCCTGTGGCCAAGTCATGCGCCTTCCTCCTTGACCGGTGCAAAACGGGTCGGCGGCGATTCTCTCACTTCAACGGGCCGAGCAGAACCTCGGGAGTCATCGCCGCGTCGAGCTCGCTCTCCGAGAGGACCTTCTTCTCCAGGAGCACATGCCGCACGCGGACGCCGCGGGCCACCGCTTCCTTGAAGATCTCCGCGGCCCGGGCATAGCCGATCCTCGGCGTGAGCGCGGTGATCACGGAAGGCGATTCCTCCAGGTAGTGGAGGCACTTTTGGGCGTTGGCCTGAATGCCGTCGATGCACTTCTGCCGGAAGACCGGCAGGAAATTGACGAGAAGCTGCGGGCCGCGTGTCAGGTTATGGGCCAGCAGCGGCATCATGACGTTCAAGTCCAGCTGCCCGCCGGCGACGGCCAGGGTGTTTGCGGTATCGAACCCGATGATCTGGAAGCAGAGCATGTCGAGGCATTCCAGAAGCGACGGATTGACCTTTCCCGGCATGATGGAGGAGCCGGGCTGGACGGCGGGAAGGCGGATCTCGTCCAGACCGGTGGCCGGGCCGGAGGCGAGCAAGCGCAGATCGTTGGCGATGCGGGAAAGCTCGACGGCGAAGGCCTTGAGCGCCGCCGAGTAGTCTCCCGCCGCGGCGCG
>DATFTF010000404.1:0-2286 GCA_035262245.1 Thermoanaerobaculia bacterium | reverse complement strand
GCGTCCGGACCCGCTCCAGGGCGATCGCACCGTGCAGTCTGTACCGGTGCAGACCGTAGACCAGGACCAGCAGGCCGGCCGCCGCAGCCGCAAGGAACCCGAGACGCTGCCAGAAAGGGGGAAGAATCCGAAAGTCGACCTGCGCGGGCTCGACGCTCATCGAGCCGTCGTTGCCGATCGCACGCACCCGAAAGCGGTAGCCTCCGGGCCGAAGATTGGCGTAGATGACGGAGCGCTCCTCGATCGCGGCGCTCCAGCGCGCGTCGGCGCCCTCCAGCCGATACTGGTATTTCGGCGCGCCGCCGGCGGCGAAGTCGAGACCGAAGTAGTCGATTTGAACCGGACCGGCGGCCGGTCCCAGGTCCGGCAGACGGAACCGGACCGCGCCGAGCTCGGACAGCGACTGGCGCGTTCCGCCGACGGAGACGCCGGCTATGCGGATGGCCGGAGGGTTGCGCCGCCCGGGAGCCTCGGGATGCAGCCGGGTGAGCCCCTGCGCGGAGACGAACCACAAATCGCCGCCCCCGTCCTCCAGGCCGCCTTCCACGACTCCCCGCGCCAGACCGTCGTCCGTCGTGAACATCTGAAGGACGCCGGTGGCCGGATCCAGGCGGTCGAGGCCGCGTTCGGTGCCGATGTAGATGCGGCCCCAGCGGTCTCCGGTCAGTGACCAGACGTTGTTGCTGGAGAGCCCGTCCTGGAGCGTGTACGTCCGCGCCTGAAGCGGCAGCTCCTGGGGATGATCGATTCGGCTGACCCCGCCCCGGCTGCCGCCGATCCACAGCCGCCCCTGGCCGTCGACGAACAGGGCTCGGATTCGACCCGAGGGGACGCCGTCCTTTTCGGAGAAGAAGGAGAACTTCCCATCCAGAAAGCGCGCGATGCCGCCCTCATAAAACCCCATCCAGAGGCCGCCCGAGCGGTCGTCGGCGAAGGAGATCGGGGAGTCCACAGGCAAACCGTCGGACGGAGAGAAAGTCTGAAACGACTCGGTCTTGCGAACCCAGCGGGCCAGCCGCCGATCCGAGGAGGAAAGGCTCATCCAGACGTCGCCACGGCTGTCCTCGTGAAGGCGAAAGATCTCGTTGGAGGGAAGGCCGCTGGCCGTCGTGTAGACGCTCCTCGGAGCGCTGGCGGCCAGACGCGCGAAAGCGACGTCCGGAAAGCGGAAGAGGCCTCCGAAGGTCGGAATCCACCACTCTCCATGGCTGTCCTGGAACGCGACCTGCGACCAGCCCCAGCCGAAGCGGGTGCCCGCGGGGATCCGGGGCCGCACGAGGTGGAACCGGGAGCCGTCGAAGCACTGGAGGAGCCGCGCCGTGTCGGAGACGACTTCCGAGGGCGTCCCGTGGGAGAAGACGCACGCCCTTCCCTCCCGATTCTTGAAGAGGGACACCAGGCGCGCGGTGATCAGGCCGTCCTCCCGGCCGTAACCTCGAAAGCCGTCGCGGGCGATGCGCACGACCCCGGCATCGTCCGTGCCGATCCAGAGATTCCCGGCCTCATCCTCGCCGACGGCGAAGATCCCGATTGCCGGCAACCCTTCGCGGGTGGTGTAGGTCCGCGGCCGGGAGGTCGGCGTCTCCCGGGGCGCGAATTCCGAAAGTCCGCCGAAGCAGGCGGCCCACACAGTGCCATCGGAGCTCTGGAACAGGCGCAGCACGTAGTTGCCGGCCAGGCCGTCCGCCTCGGACGACAGGGGCCGGACCTTCCACGCGCCAGATTCCCGGCGAGCCAGAAAGATTCCCTGGGTGTGCGTTCCAATCCAGACCTCGCCCCGGCGGTCTTGCAGGAGAGAGCGAACGTCCACGGGCGAGCCGTTGGGTGTTGCGATCCGTGTGATGCTGCCGTCGGCGAGACGGCAGTAGAGGCCGGACTCCGTCCCGATCCAGAGAGCGCCGCTCTGGTCCTCCAAAAGAGCGCTCACCGTCGGCCGTGGAGGCTCCGGCGTGGCGTAAACAATCCGACGCGGCGCCCAGGGATCTCGCCTCTCCGCGCGGTAGAGGCCGGAGCTTGCGCCGATCCACAGCGCGCCCGCGCGATCTTCCAGAAGGGCGGTGGCGCCGGGGTCCGATCCCGTCGCGAGGGGAAGCGTGCGCAATCCCAGGAGGGGATTGACGGATGCGCGCGACGGATTCCAGCTGGCCAGGCCTCCGACGGTCGCCGCCCAATAGGTGCCGTCGCGCGTCTCGAGCAGCGCATTCACGGAAGGGCCGGGGAGTCCCTGGACGATATTGACGAAGTGGTATCCGTCGAAGCGCGAGATGCCGTCCCAGGTCCCGAACC
>DATFTF010000403.1:0-10982 GCA_035262245.1 Thermoanaerobaculia bacterium | reverse complement strand
TCCAGCGCGCCCTCCGCAGTAGCCGTGACGGCGAGCGAGTATCCGTCGTTGTCGTACTGATCGAACAGTCCGGCGTCGGCGCCCGAAGCCCGATAGAGCGCTTTCTGCTCCCCACGGATTGGACCGGAACACAGGAGGAGCAGCGTGAGGGCGGCGATGCTCCCGCGCTTCACGGCGAAGGGCTCTCCGGCGGGCGCGCCTTGAGCACGCCATCCAGGATCCCGTTGATGAACTGGGACGACTTGGGAGTCGAGAATCGCTTGGCGATTTCCAGAGCCTCGTCGATGATGACCGGCCGGGGAGTCGAGGGCTCGTGGAGGAGCTCGAAGAGCGCCAGGCGCAGGATGTTGCGGTCCACCACCGGCATCCGCGTCAGGCGCCAGTGGTCGGCCTGCCGGGAGATGATCGCGTCCAGCGACTCGCGGTTGGCCAGCGTTCCCCGCACCAGCCGCTCGGTGAAGTCGCGCAGCGCCGCCGGCGCCTTGCGGAGATCCTCCGACCGCTCGAACATCTCGCCGGCGGCGGTTCCCGCCACGTCGTGCTCGTAGAGCATCTGCAAGGCAAGCTCCCGGGCCTTGCGGCGCGCCCCCATCAGCGTCTCCGGCGGCCGGCGGAGCGAATGGCCGGCTGCTCCCGGGCCCGCTGCGCGCGGGCGCCGGCCAAGTCGGACGCCTTCGGGCCGAAACCCCGCAGCAGATTGGCCATCTCGACGGCGGCCTCGGCGGCCTCCGCTCCCTTGGACGTCCGGCGCTGCGCCTGATCCAGCGTGTCGCAGGTCAACAGACCGAATCCCACAGGAACGGCTCCGGTCGAGAGATCGGCGAGCGCCGAGGCGACCGCGTGGCCGAGGACCTCGTGATGCGTGGTCTCCCCGCGCACGATCGCTCCGAGCGCGAGCACGGCGTGCGGCCGGGGTTGTCCGCGGATCGCGGCGGCGACCGCGGCAGGCAGCTCGAAGGCTCCCGGCACTCGAACCACGGAGAGATCCGACGCGCGCGCCCCCCCGTCCCGCAGCGCATCGAGAGCCGACCGGAGAAGGGCTTCGGTGACCGACGGATTCCATCGGGAACACACGACCGTGACGCGCAGACCGGCGGCATCGGAGCCGCCTTCCCTCTCGTCCGCAACGGGGAGGGAAGAAGCCACGCGGCGGGGAACACGGCGGTTGTTCAAGGAGCGCTCTCCGTTTTCGGGAAAGAGAATTGTAGCCGATCTTCGGCGGTGAGATCCCGCCGGAGCGGTCAGGCAGACTTTAAAGCCTCCAGCGCCGGCTCGTCGCCGAAGTTGCGCCGGTAACGGAGGGCGAAGTCCTCCAGGGCGTAGCGCGGGGGTTGCGGACCCTGCGCCTCGAGAGCGAAGACCGCCGCGACGCTCCCCATCTTCCCGGCCACCGGCCAGGGCGCGCCGATCCGCAGGCCCCGCACCAGGCCGGCGCGGTAGGCGTCGCCCACCCCGGTCGGGTCGACCGCGGCGCCCTCGAGCCGTGCGGCCGGCACCTCGTGCCGGGCGCGCCCTGAGTCCACCGGCTCGGAGATCGTCGACCCGTCCGCTCCGTGGGTCACCACCACGACGGGCACCCGCTCCTCGAGATCTTCGCGCGACAATCCGGTCTTGTGCCTGAGGATCCCGTACTCGTAGTCGTTGACGATGAGAATCGCCGCTCCCGAGAGTCCGGCCGCGAGCTCCCTTCCGGTCAGCCGCGCCACCTGCTGGCTCGGGTCGTAGAGATAGGGCAGCCGCAAGGCCCGGCATTCCCGCGCATAGCGCTCCATGGCCGCGGGATCGTTGGGCGAAATGATCACCAGGGCGACAGTCGCCGGGTCGAGCGAGGTCAGCGACAGGTCGCGGGCCCGGGCCATCGCCCCGGTGTAGAACGACGCGATCTGGTTCTGGTCCACGTCGGTCGACACGAAAAACGAGGCGGTGAAGAGATCATCGTGGAGAGTCAGGCCGCTCACGTCCACGCCTTCCCGCTCGAGCCGGTCGCGGTACTCGCCCGTATCGCGCCCGGCGGTCGCGAACAGAAGAGGACGCTCCCCGAGAAGGGCCAGACTGTAGGCGATGTTCGGCCCGCATCCTCCCGGGACCCGCCGCATCTCGTCCACCAGGAATGAGACCGAGAGTCGGGCCATCTGGTCAGGGATCAGATGCTCGACGAACCGGCCCGGAAAGCGCATCAGGTAATCGAAGGCCACTGAGCCGGTGACCACGACGCGCCCTGCACCGGGGCCGGAAGACCGCAAACGAGAATCGGAAAACGAGGAAGTCAATGCGATATCCGAGAGCCCGTCGTTTTCCGTCTGCCGTTTTCCCTTTCCCGATCTTCCGTCAGAGGTACCTCCCCACGATGGGGGCTAGGCGCCTCTTCGCTTCCTCCGAGATCATCCGCCGGTCGGTCAGGATCGCGTACCGCATGGCGGCGCGGCAGCCGCAGGAACGGGCGGGGTCGACCCGGCCCACCGCGCTGCGCATTGTCTTGCGCGCCGCGGCGGCGTTCTCGGAGAGCACCTTCAGGACCGACTCGACCGAGACCGCCTCCGTCTCCTCGCGCCAGCAGTCGTAGTCGGTCACCAGCGCGAGCGAGGCGTAGCACATCTCGGCCTCGCGAGCGAGTTTGGCCTCCGTCAGATTCGTCATCCCGATCACGTCGGCGCCCCAGGATCGGTAGAGGTTCGATTCCGCGCGGGTGGAAAACTGCGGCCCCTCCATGCACACGTAGGTGCCCCCTCGGTGCACGTGCAAGCCGGCTCCTTGCGCGGAGTCCGCCAGCGCCGCGGCCAGCGAGGGGCAGACCGGATCCGCGAGCGCCACATGCGCGACGATGCCGTCCCCGAAGAACGTGTCCGCGCGGTGCCGCGTGCGGTCGATGAACTGATCGGGGACGACGGCGTGGCGGGGGGCGTGCTCTTCCTTGAGACTGCCGACGGCGGAGGCCGACAACAGGGCGTCGCACCCGAGCATCTTGAAACCGCAGATGTTGGCGCGGTAGTTGATCTCGGAGGGGGCGAGCCGGTGGCCCCTGCCATGCCGGGAGAAGAACGCCACCGGCACGCCGACCAGGAGCCCGGTGAAGTAGGCGTCCGACGGAGCGCCGAACGGAGTCTCCAGTCTCTCCTCCCTCAGGTCCTCGATGCCCGAGAGGTCGTAGACGCCGCTGCCTCCGATCAGGCCGACTCGACCGCGAGTCCGGCTCACACCGTGATCCCTTCGACCGCCCTGCGGTGTTCTTCGATCGCCGCGCGCACGGCCTCGCCGAGCGCCAGCGCCTCGCGCGCGATCTCTCCGGTGACCAGCGCCGGCCGGCGCCGGCCGACGGCGTCCACAAAATCGGCCAGCTCGCGCGCCAGGGGCTCCTCCTTCCGGACGGCCACCTCCACCGGAACGATCTGCGAGGCGCCGGCCTGCCGCGCCAGGCTGAAGGCGTTCACGCTCTGTTCCTGCATGTCGATCGACACGTACTTGGACGGGGCGAAAATGCGGCACTTGCGGACCCTCTCAGAAGAGACCCGCGAAGCGGTCAGGTTCGCTACCATCCCTCCCGGAAACGCGATCCGCGCGTTGGCGATGTCGACGCGGGGGGTCAGAACCGGAACCCCCACGCCCCGAACCTCGACCGGAGCCTCCCCCGCCAGCGCCCGAACGATCTGCAGATCGTGAATCATCAGATCGAACACCACGTCGACGTCGAGACTGCGCGGCGTGAACGCGCCCAGCCGGTGGACTTCCACGAATTGGGGACGCTCCACCATCGCCAGTGCCGCCTCCACGGCGGGGTTGTGCCGTTCGACATGCCCCACCGCGATGATGCGGTCGCGCTCGCGCGCCAGCCGGATCAAGCGGTCGGCCTCCGAGAGAGAGGCGGCCATGGGCTTCTCGATGAGGACATCCCGTCCCCGGGACAAAAGGTACTCCGAGATCTCGGCGTGGCTGGCGGTCGGGGTAGCCACGACGACGGCGTCCGCCGCCTCGGCCACGCTTTCGAGAGTGGGCAGCACGGTCAGCCCGAATTCCCGGCCCACTTCCTCGGCCCGGCCTGGCCGGTGATCATGCACGCCGACGCATCGCGCCTGCGTCAGGGTCGCGGCGATGCGCGCGTGATGCCGCCCGAGGTGGCCGACGCCGACGACGGCCAGACGGATCGGTTCATCGGGCGATCGGGTCATCGGGTGATGTCGGCTCGAAGAGACTCGCCCCGGCAGATCACCCGATCACCCGATCGCCATATCACCCGATTCATCTGTGAAACCCCCTGTCGCTCGACCGTATGAACTGCACCAGCCGGGCGACGTCCGCCTGCCCCGGCAGCTCCTCCTCGATGCGCTCGAGCGCCTGCGTCGTGTTGAGCTTGGATTTGATGAGAAGACGGTAGGCCTGCTCCAGGGCCAGGAGCCGCTCCCGCGTGAAGCCGTTGCGCTTCAGGCCGATGCTGTTCAAGCCGTACGTCTTGGCGTCGGTCCCTTCCGTCTTGCAGAACGGAAGAACGTCCTGTCGCAGCTGCGAGTACGCTCCCACAAAGGCGAACGCTCCGATCCGGATGAACTGGTGCGCTCCGACGAAGGCCCCGACGATCACGCCGTCCTCGATGTGGACGTGGCCGGCCAGGCCGACATAGTTCGCCAGGATCACCCGCGAGCCGATCTGGCAGTCGTGCGCGACGTGGCTATAGGCCATGAAGAAGCCGTCGTCGCCAATGAGGGTCTGGCCTCCCCCGCCCACCGTTCCCCGGTGCACGGTGCAGAACTCCCGAAAGACGTTGCGTGCGCCCCCCACCAGCCGGGTCGGCTCGCCGCGATACTTCAAGTCCTGCGGCTCGAGCCCCACCGCGGCGTGAGGGAAGATCCGGTTGGACTCGCCGAGGGTGGACGGTCCCTGGACCTGTGCGTGGGCCCCGACCACCGTTCCGGACCCGAGCTCGACGTCCGCGCCCACGACCGCGTAAGGCCCGACTTCCACGTCGTCGGCCAGCCGCGCTCGCGCGTCGACGACGGCCGTGGGATGAACGCGTGTCACGGTCTGTCGACCAGGGCCGAGAGCAGCTCGGCTTCGGCGCAGGGCGCGCCGTCGACCGACGCCGTGACGCGGCACTTGCAGACCTTCGTCTTGAGCGACAGGATCTCCGCTTCGATCCGCAGCTGGTCGCCGGGCACGACCGGCCTGCGAAACCTGCAGCGATCCACGCCGATCAGATATTGCAGCTTGCGCTGCGGATCGGCGAGCGTGCCGAGGAGGCCGATGCCGGCGACCTGGGCCATGGCCTCCACGATCAGCACGCCCGGCATGACCGGATTGCCGGGAAAGTGCCCCTGAAAGAACTCCTCGTTGAACGTCACGTTCTTGATCCCGACCACGCGCTTGCCCGGCTCGAGCTCCAGAATGCGGTCGACTAGGAGGAAGGGATAGCGGTGCGGCAGGACCTTGAGGATCTCACCGATCTGCATCTGCACGTTCAATCCTCCTGCCGGCCTTCCGCCCGCCGCTCCAATTGCTCGACCCGGTGCGCCAGCTCCGGCAGCCGCGCGATCCAGGCCGCGCGTCTCAAGAAGTCGCGGTGCGGCGCCGCGGGCATCCCGGAGACCACCGCCCCGGCGGGGATGCGGCCGCCGCGCACGATACCCCCCTGGCCGGTGACGATCGCGCCGTCGCCGATTTCGACGTGATCGCTGACGCCGACCTGTCCTGCGAGGGTCACCCGCCTTCCGAGCTTGGACGATCCGGCGATTCCGGCCTGCCCGCAGAGCAGTGACAGCTCCCCCACCTGCACGTTGTGCCCGACCTGCACCAGGTTGTCGATCTTGGTGCCGCGGCCGATGACCGTCTCTCCGAAGGTCGCGCGGTCAATCGCGGCGTTCGCGCCGACCTCGACGTCGTCCTCCAGACGCGCGATGCCGACCTGCGGGATCTTACGGTGCCGCTCCCCATCCCAGATGTACCCGAATCCGTCGGCCCCGATCACCGCTCCGGGGTGCAGAACGCAACGCGCGCCGACGCGGCAACGCTCCATCACGGCGGCCAGCGGATAAAGACGGCAGTCGCGCCCGATCTCCGCGCCTTCGCCTACGAAGGCTCCCGCTCCGATGATCGTGCCCGCGCCGATGGTGGCGCCGGCCTCGATGGTGGCGCCCGCCTGGACGCACACGCCGCTACCCATCCGGGCACTCCGATGCACGTGAGCGCGACGGGAGATCCCGGGCGACGGCCGGCGCTCCGGGCGCACGATCGCGAGAAGGATGGCCATCGCCAGCGTCGGGTTTGCGACCACGACGCAGGGGCGGCCGCAGGCATCGGCGGGAGAAGCCACCAGGAGCGCCGCGGCCCGGCTGGCCGACACGTCCCGAGCGCGCCCCGAATCGGCGACCCAGGAGAGGTCGGCCGGCGTCGCTCGGTCGAGAGACTCCACGCCCGCGACAACCTGCCCGGGGTCGCCGACAACGCTTCCTCCGACGGCGGCGGCGACCTCGGCGAGTGTAAAACTCCGCTCGCGCCGCGACCGGGCGGGGCGCCTCCCCCGGCGGCGCGTCGTCGCTTGAGAGGACTTCACCGGCACCGAATCCTACTAGGTCCGGCGGGGGCGGAAAAACAGGAAGTGAGCGAGGGACCCGGCCGGGCGCCGGAAACGCTCGGTCGGAGCGCCCCGGCGCGACCCCGCGTGGTCGCTGCGCACGAATCCCCTCTTCGCGGCGACGATCCCGCCACCTTCGGGATTACTGCTTCGGCGTGGGCTTGGGGGCCGGCGCCGCCGAGGACTTGGCGGCCGGCGCGGTCGGAGCCGCCTTGGATGCCGGCGCGCTCGACGAGGCCTTGGCCGGAGGCAGCGCCGCGGTCGTGTTGATCCTCTTCAAGACTTCGTCGGTGACGTCGATCAGGTCGTCGCGGTAGACGATCCCGGCGCGGGAGTCCAGAACCAGCGCGTATTTCTTCTCCTTGAAGAACTCGTTGACGATCGGCCCGATCCGATTCTCCAGAGCAGCCATCTCCTTGCGCTCGGCCTCCTGGAGGTCGCGCTGGGCGTCTTCCTGGGCCCGCTTCCAGGCCTTCTGCTTGTCATCGGCCTGCTTTGCGAGCGCCTCGCGCTTGTCGTCGGGCATCGAACTTCCCTGATCGTTCAGCTTCTGCACCAGGTCCCGGGCGTCTTTCTCGATCTTGTCGAGGTCTTCCTTCTTGGTGTCCGAGATCTTCTTGAGACGCCCGTAGGCTTCCTTGCCCGGCGCCGACTCCAGGGCCAGACGCTGCGAATTGAGAACCACGACCTGCCCGGCCCCGGGACCGCCCGCTACGGGTTGCGAGGCGGGGGATTGCGCCGCGGCGACGGACGCAAGGCCGGCCGTCAGGATCGACAGGACAACGCGTTTCATTAGAACTCCTTTATCGAGAGCGGGAGATAGTAACAAAACCGGAGGCGGCACAACAGCCGCCGTCCCGGAGACCGCCGTTTCGGCAATGTCGAACCGAGCGCCGGCTTCCGGTCCCCGCCCGGGCCAGCGCTCAAAAGGACCTGCCGATGGAGAAGTCGAAGCCGTTCGGGCGTTCCTTGAGATTGTTGATCGGGAAGCCGAACTGGTCGATGGGCGTGATGGGATGGAGGTTCCAGGAGTAGATGAATCGCAGCGGCGCCTGAAAGATCGGCAGAAAGATGCGCAGCTCCAGCCCCACCGAAGTCCGGACGTGCGACAGATCGAACTTCTGCGACTCGTGGTAGGCGTTTCCGACGTCGGTAAACGCCAGGAGCTTGGCCGGGCCGGCCACGGCGAACACATATTCGAGGTTGAGCACGAAATACTTGTCGCCTCCGAGGATGCGCCCGGAGGAGTCGGTGAAGACCTGGTTGGTCCCCTCGTGCAGGGGCAGAATCGAGCCGGCCCGGAAGCCGCGGATGCTCTGCTCTCCTCCGATCTGGAAGCGCTCGAAAATCGGAACTCCCTGGCCGCCGTAGGGGACGACGTATCCCCCTTCCAGGTTGAACCCGAAATATCCCTGCCGGGGGAAAGGCGCCGGAAGGTAGCCGGAGGCGCCGGCCAAGGGCCGGACGAAGTCCGTCGAACCGCCCAGCGCCCCGAAGGCGACCTGCGAGGTGAGGAAGAACCGGAAGCCGCGATTCGGATCGAAGGGATCGTTGCGGCTGTCGTACTTGTACCCGGGTGTGAGCGAGGAGGTCGTGCCGGTGACCAGCGTGAGCTTGATCGGCGGCGCCGGCTGCCCTGGCGGCACGGCGGCCGACTGGACCGGAAAGTTCGCCGACACGTCCTCGTACTGGTAGAGCATCGACCAGTTGTCGAAAAGGCCGATTCCTTTTCCGAAGAAGAGACTCCCTCCGGTGCGCTTCTCATCGATGTTGAGGTAATTGACGTCGGTCCGGTAGATCGAGGCGCCGACGCTCTGGTTCTTGTCCATGAACCAGGGGATCGTGTAGGAGAAGTTGTAATACGTCGAGACCTTCCCGATCTGCGCGGAGGCCCCCAGGATTTCGCCCCGTCCGAGAAAGTTTCGGGTTTGAAAGGAGAACTGCCCGAAGAGGCCGTCCAGGGCGGAGTATCCGGCGCCGAACTGGACCTCATTGCGGGAAGTCTCCGTTCCCTTGAGCGTCAGGTCGACCTTCTTGTCCGCCGGCCGGACCGAGAAGTCCGGCTCCTCGGAGACCTTGAAGTAGCCGAGCTGCTGAAGCTTCTGCAGGCTTTTCTTGACCGCCTCCATGTCCATGACCGCGCCCTCGTCCAGCGCAAACTCGCGCCGAATGACTTTGTCGCGGGTCGAGGAGTTGCCCTGGACCTCCAAGCGTCCCAGATAGAACTTGTCCCCCTCGTAGAGGTGCACTTCGACGTCGACCCGGTGGTTCGGCTGATCCTTGTAGACCGGGTCGGCGAACCAGTAGATGAAGCCGCGCGACTTGTACAGCGACTCGATCTTGGACAGCCCTTCGACTAAGAGGTCGCGGTTCAGGACCGAGCCGGGCTTCAAGTCCCTGAACTCCTTGAGCAGCGTCGCTTTGGGAATGACGAAGGTTCCGGGGTCCTCGGTCGCCTGCCCGCCCTGGTTGACCTTAACAACATCTATCTTGTTAACGAAGAACTGATCCCCTTCCACCAGAGGAATGGTGATCTTGACCCGCTTCTTCTGTTTTTTCGGCTTGGCCTGAGGGTTCTTGACGTAGATGTCCAGGATGGGATCCTTGACCACGATGTTCTTGTAGCCTTTGGACTGGTAGAGATTCTTCAGGTTCTCGACGTCGGCGTCGTAATTGGCCTGGCTGTACGTGGTGCTGCTCTCCGACAGGAGGCGGTACCACGTATTGACCTTCGTCTTCTTCATCGCGTTGCGCAGCTGCCATTGGTGAAAGACGTGGTTGCCCTGAAAATGGATGGCGGCGATCTTGATCTTGTCTCCTTCGTCGATCTGGAAGACGACCTTCTTTTCCGTCTTGGAGACGTCTTCGATCTTGTAGTCGACGGTGGCGCTGCGGTATCCGTTCTCGGCGTAATAGTCAGCGATGGCCGAGCGCGCCTTGGCCACGTCGTGCAGCGAGAGCGGGGCGCCGGTCTTCACCTCGGCCTTGACTTCCCTGAGCTTGTCCCGGATCTGCGTGGAGGAGAACTTCTTGTTTCCCTGGAAGTCCACGTCCTTGATCGTGGGGCGCTCCTCGATCGTGATGATCAGCGTGACTCCCGAGGCCTCGCGCTCCGCCTCGATCGAGATGTTTTCCAGGAGGCCGACGTCCCAGAGGGACTGAAAGTTCTGGCGGATCCTCTCCGGGTCGTAGTCGTCTCCGACCTTCACGCCCAGGTAATGGGCAATGGTGTCGGGGGCCACGGTCTGATATCCCAGGACGCGGATGCCGACGATGCGCTCGGAGGGCTGGGCCGGGGCCGCGGGAGCCGCGGAGGGGGGCGCCGGGGCCGGCGTGACCGCCGGAGCCGGCGTCGCGGGAGCCGGAGTGGCGGCCGGAAGCGTCGGGCTCGCGGCCGTGGGCGGGGGTGTCGGCGACTGACCCAAAGTCGCTGTCGCCGCGATCCAGAGAATGGCCCCCACGGCTGCGGAGGGCGCGCCTCTCAACGTCGGCTTCTCCGGGCCCGGCGCCGGAAAGACCGCCGCCGGAACGCCTGTGCTCTCCACGGGCTCATCGCGTCGGGTTTCTCAACGCCCGCAGACTCTATCTTGTTCCCGGTAAAAGGGAAGGAGGGCAAAGGGCGAAGGACGTAGGTCGTAGGTGGTGGGGCTCTGGAAGCGCCTATTCCCTACGTCCTAAGTCCCACGTTCTCGTCAGGTCCTCTCGCCCGCGGTCTCCGGCTCGCCGGCGGTGACGGTCAGCCCCTGGGGCCCCACGCGCACTTCGATCGACTCGACCTTTTCGTCCCGAGCTGCGATCAACAGCTCGGAGACCGGATCTTCGACGTGCTTCTGGATCGCCCGGCGAAGAGGGCGCGCGCCCATGGTGGGATCTTCGCCGCTCTGGGCCAGGAGCCACTCGATAGCCGCGTCGTCCGCGTCGATCTGCGCCCCCTTGGGAGCGATCGTGGCGTTGACGTCCTCGATCAAGAGGCGGCAGATCTTGGCGAGCTCCGGCCGGCCCAGCGGGTGGAACACGATCGTCTCGTCGATCCGGTTGATGAACTCGGGAGAGAAGTCCTTGCGCAGCTCCTTCAACACCATCTCCTCGAGCTCCTTGATGTTGGGCATGTCCTTGGACGCGCCGAAGCCCATCCGCGAGCGGTTCACCAGGTGCTTGGTCCCGATGTTGGAGGTCATGATGATGAGCGTGTTCTTGAAGTCGACGAGGTTGCCGTAGGCGTCCGTCAGGATCCCGTCCTCCAGGATCTGGAGCAGGATGTTGGCGATGTCCGGATGCGCCTTCTCGATCTCATCGAAGAGAATCACGCTGTAGGGATTCCGGCGGATCCGCTCGGTGAGCTGCCCGCCGTCCTCGTGCCCCACGTATCCCGGAGGCGATCCGATCAACTTGGAGACGGCGTGCTTCTCCATGTACTCGGACA
>DATFTF010000402.1:0-3803 GCA_035262245.1 Thermoanaerobaculia bacterium | reverse complement strand
GGGGCAAGCTCATCGGATGGGGGCGGAGAGGTGTGCGCTGCCTCGAGCGCTCCACTCTCGGAGGGCTCGGAGGACGGCACGTCCGGCAGGGTCAACAGGTCCGGATCCGCGACCGGGTTGACCGGAACGACTGTTCCGCTGGCGGCCACGAGGTCGGGCGCGCGGAAGTCCACGGCGGCGATCGGCTCGGGACCCCGGCGAACCTGGGTCGTCGTCCGGCGGCTGAGTTTCTGGAGAATCGTTCGGAAGGCGCCCGAAATGTGGCGTCCGTAGAACTTCTGATGGGCCTGCATCAGCCGAACCTCGGTCGTCACGCGCGCCCGCACGTGCTTGCCGGTGATCGAGGAGATCTCGTCGATGAGGGCGAGGTTGGAGGGATCGCCGAACGCGATCAGCAGCGTTCCCCTCTCGATCTGGAAGGGAAAGGCCCCGAACCGGCTGACCTGAGCGAGGGAGAGGAGACGCACGGCGTCCATGGATGCGGCCGACAGCACACTCCAGTCCACAGAGGGGCAACGGTAATGCTTGGAGAGCGTCGCCAGCAGCGCTTCTTCTTCCAGCAGGTCCCAGTCGAGGAGGATGCTTCCGAGCTTGATCCGCTCGCCGGACAGGCGCTGATAGCCCAGGGCGCGATGGATCACACTCTCCGAAAGCAGCCCCTCGGCCACCAGTAGCTCTCCGATTCGGCGCGCTCCCAAGTTGCTGCCTCCTCCCGATGTGCGAATCGAAGCCTAAGTCAAATCTCTCAGATCTTTGCCTGGTTTGAAACGGATGGTGTTGCCGGGCGGAATAGTGACCTCGACGCCGGTCTTGGGGTTCCTACCGATTCCTCGCTTGCGCCGCTTCACCTGGAACACGCCGAAACCGCGCAGCTCGATGCGATCGCCGGCTCCCAGCGCCGAGCGCATCGACTCGATGACCGTCTCGACGGCCGTAGCGGCCTTGGCGCGCGGGATGTCGGCGAGGTCGACGACGAGGTCGACGATGTCGGCTTTGATCATTGCCCCTCCGGTGTCGTTGACCATGATTATATCTCTTTCTTCTTCAATCGGATGGCCGAGACGAAGGCCGACGAGGCGGCGGCTGCCAGCTCACGCATGTACGCCAGGTCCATCGGTGTCGCTCCCTGGTCCTCGTTGAACTCGGCATAGAGGAAGGCGACCGGCTTGTCGCGAATCAGGACCGGCTGGACGAGGCACTCCGCCGGCCAGCCTCCCATCGCGATGGCGATCGACTGGTGGCGCGGCAGCGGCGGCAAGGGACCGAGATAGAACGATCGGGAGAGTCGCACGTTCAGAAAGACGGACGGATCGACCCAGGGGATGACGATGTCGCGCAATTCCTCGGCCGAAATTCCCTCTCCCTCCCCGCCCCAGGCGGTCACCATTTCCGGCTTGGAGACGAATACGGCGGAACGCACAAATCGCCGGGCCAGGGCCGTGAGCGCCGTGGTGGCGATGGTGTCACGATCGGTTCCGGCGGCGACTTCGGGGAAGTCCCCGGAGTAAGGGCGCGGCGCGTGAGCGGCTGACGGCGGGATGGGCGCCGCAGGGGGAGGCGGCGAGGGGAGAGTCGGGGCCTCCCTCTCGCGGGAGCCCGGCGGAGGCGCCGAGATCGCCGCTTCCAGTGGTGGCTGCGCCGCCGGAGGCCGCGGCGGCTCTGCCGGCCGCGGCTCCCGCCCGACAGCGCTCGTCGGCGCTACTTCCGCGGCGGGTAAGGCAGCCTCGGGAGCTGCCGCAACCTCCACGGGACTCGCTGGCTCCGGCGCGGCCGGCGGGGCTTCCGGAGGGACGGCCTCGGCCGCCGGCTTCTGGTCGGCGGCCATCGAGACGGAGGGAGGGACGGTCGGGGCAGCCGGAGGAATCGGCGGTTCGGCGCGGGTTGCCTCCGGGAAGGGCGCGGAGGCCGGCTCCAGAGACGGAGCCGCCGTGCTCGGCTGCGATGGGGCCTCGGCCGCGGCAGGGGGCGCCGCAGCCACGGACTCGGGAGCTTCCCGAGGGGCTGCCCTCGGCGGCAAGACCTCGGCCGGAGACGGCTTGTCGGGGGCCGCGGCCGGTGGAGGAGCCGGAGGAGGAGCCTCGGGCAGCCAAAGCGAGGGCATCGCCGGCATTTCCTCCCAGGAGATCGTCTCGGGCTCGGACGGGACGGAAGCGCCCCCGCTCATCCCCGGCGAGACGATCCCGGCCCAGCCTCCCACCATCTGGTCCGGCAGCTTCCAGGATTGAATGATGGGCGGCTCGGCGCCATCGGCGTCCGACGCGTCGCCCCAGATCTCCTGGGGTCCGGGTGTGCGGGTCGCCCGCCGTTTCGGCCCCGGGAAAAACTCCGGCGGTGGCGGCGGCGCGTTGGAGGAAGCGCGCGAGGCGTGCACGGGTCGAGAAATCTTTTCCGCCAGGATCGCGTAACGCGGCGTCCGGCGCTCCCCGTAGTACTTTTCGAGGGCCTGATAGATGCGCACCTCGGGGGCCACTCCGGCGATGATCTTTCGCCCGGTCACGAAGAAGAGCTCGTCCAGGATGCGAAGGTCGCCCGGATCGCGCAGCGCGAGCTTCAGGTGGTTCTCGCCGCGCTCGTAGGGAACTGCGGCGTGCTTGATGGCGAATTTCGCCGGGAGTGCCGCGATGACCACCGGAGAAACCTCGGCGAGCATCCGCCAGGGGATGTATTCGCAGCCATGCTGCAGAGCCAGGCTCTTGCCGAGACTGTCCTCGTCGATGGACCCGCGCTCGAGCAGCAGCGTGCCGAGGCGCCCTCCGGCGAAATGCTGGATGCCCAGCGCCCGAGCCAGATTGTTCTCGGAGACCAGTTCAGCGCGGACGAGGAGTTGGCCAATGCGTGCCATGAATCGCGCCAATTATCTCGTAGGAAATGAAGTTCCGTGAATTTCCGCGACCGATACCGATGTTCTCACTCCCATGCGGATTGCCCTCACCCAGCTGTCCGCGCCGTCCGGGCGGCCGCCGGCGCATCCCATCCCCCATGCTAAATTGCCGCGGATGAGCCCGCGAACCCGGATCTGGATCCTGCTGCTTGTCGTGCTCGGGGCGGCCGGGCCGGCGCTCGCTCAAAGTGATGTCCGGGACGCCCGTAAGGACTTCTTGCGCGCCCGCGGGGCGGTCACGGAGGGCCGCTTTCGCGAGGCCCTCGAGCTCTACCGCAAGGTCATCGAGGACCTTCCCGAAGACGCGGTCGTGCGCTGCGAGTACGCTCAGCTGCTGCGGGACTTGAACGTCACCGACGAGGCGATCCAGCAGGCGCGGGAGGCCGTTCGCCTGGACCCCAGTCTGCCGGAAGGACATCGCCTTCTGGGCTCGCTCGAGCTTGCCGGAGCGGGAAAGGATCCCGCCAAACTCGATGCGGCCATAGAGCAGTTGCGTGAAGCCCGGCGGCTCTCGCCCGGCGACATGGCAAGCACTGTCGGCCTCGCCCGCGCCCTGCTCGCGCGCGGCCGTCCGGCGGAAGCGGCGGCAGTGCTCGATCAAGTCCCCGAGACGCGATCGCAGCCCTCCCTGCTGCGGCTGGCGGCGGAAGCCCAGGCGAAGAGCGGAAGGTTCAAAGAAGCCGAGGAGATCTACCGCGGACTGCTCGAGGACGAGCCGGAAGACCGGGATGTGGCCGCCGCCCTGATCGACCTGTACGAGGAAGAGGACCACCTCGACGAGGCACTCGCGCTTCTCGCGCAGCTGGAGAAGAAGGACCCGGAGAACGCGGGCGTGGCCGAGCGGATCACCATCGACCTGGCACGCGCCGGGCGCTTCGCGGAAGCGGAGAAGCGGGCCCGCGCTCTGGTCGCCAAACGTCCC
>DATFTF010000401.1:0-5636 GCA_035262245.1 Thermoanaerobaculia bacterium | reverse complement strand
AGCCCGAGGAATCGCGCGGGAGTGAAACCCGGCGAGCGCCCGTGGCATCGGATTCCAGAGAGGGATTAGGCTTTCTGGGATCCGCGATGCTGGACCGTCCGTACATCACCTGCCAGGAGCTCATCGACTTTCTCCACCTCTACCTCGACGGGGAGCTCGCCGCCGAGCGCGCGGAGGAGTTCGACCGCCACCTCTCGGTGTGCGATTCCTGCGTTGCCTACATCGACACCTACAAGACGACGGTTCTCTTGGGACGGGCGGCCTTCCGGGATCCGGCCGCGCCGGTCGGGCCGGAGGTCCCCGAAGAGCTGGTCGCCGCGATTCTCGCCGCGCAGCGGAGAGGGGAATGATCCGACTTCCGGAAACCCCGCGGCCGCGGCAGGCATCCAAAGGGCGCAGGCTCGGGCATCCTCCGGCGAGGACGGCGCATCGATGATCGAAGCGGCAGGACCGAATTTGAGCGGGCAGGACGCCCCATCGGGCGAGAACGGAGTCCGCCCGGAGGCCGAGAGCGGCTGGCTTGCCCGGTTGCGGGATGGAGACGCCAGCGCCTTCGAGTGGCTGGTCCGCGAGCACGGGGGACGACTCCTGTCGGTTGCCCGGCGCTTCCTGCGCGACGAGGAGGACGCCCGAGACGCCGTCCAGGAGACGTTCCTTTCCGCCTACCGGTCGATCGGGGACTTTGCCGGCGGGTCACGGCTCTCGACGTGGCTACATCGGATCGTGATCAACGCTTGCCTCATGCGCTTGCGCACTCGCCGGCGCAAGCCCGAGGAGCGCATCGACGACTTGCTTCCCCGTTTCGCCGCCGACGGGCACCAGGAGAACCATCCGACGCTGTGGTGGGAAGGCTCGGCCGAGGCGATGATCGAGAGAAGCCAGACCCGGGCGATCGTTCGTCAGGCGATCGATCGGCTCTCCGACCCCTACAGGACCGTCCTCTTGCTCCGCGACATCGAGGAAATCTCGACCGGGGAAGCGGCCCGCCTTCTCGGCGTCACCGAGAACGCCGTGAAGATCCGACTCCACCGCGCTCGCCAGGCGCTGCGGACGCTCCTCGAACCGCATTTTCGCGAGCCCGAACGATGACCTGTCAGGAGTTCGAGCGCCGCCTCGGCGATCTCTTCGAAGAGCGGCTCGCTCCGGGCGAGCGCCGGGAGACCCGGACGCATCTGCTCCGGTGCCGCGGCTGCGCGCTCTCCAGGCGCCGATACGAGCAGACGGTCGCCCTGGCGCGCGCGGCTTACGATCGGGAGGAGCCGCCGCCCCCCGTTCCCGAAGAGATGATCCGAAGCATCCTCGCCGCGCTCCGACCGGAGCGTCCTGCCTCGGCGATCCGGGGCCTCGTCCACCTCATCTCCGGGATCGCCGCCTCCCAGCTGATCGTGTTCTACTTGGGTCGTTGAACCCGCCGTCGGCTGCGCCGGAGGTGACTTTCTGAGCGAGAGGACCGGGGAGACTCTCCGGATGGCTGCCGACCCGATGCGGGCGGAGCCGCCGGGGACCGCGGAGTGGCTGGAGACGGACGGGATCGGTGGCTTTTCCTCCGGCACGGCCC
This sequence comes from Thermoanaerobaculia bacterium, assembly GCA_035262245.1. Lineage (GTDB taxonomy): Bacteria > Acidobacteriota > Thermoanaerobaculia > UBA5066 > Gp7-AA6 > DATFTF01. The sequence goes on along the minus strand of DATFTF010000401.1, from coordinate 4,078 downwards.
GCCTGGTCCGCTCGCGCCGCTACCACGCCTTGCTCCTGGCGGCCCTCTCTCCGCCGTCGGGAAGAGTCGTTCTGGTCAACGGCTTCGAAGCGTGGGTCGAGACGCCGTCCGGGCGCTACGCGATTTCCGCGCAGGCCTATGCGCCGGACGTCATCCATCCCGACGGCATCTCCAGGATCGAAGAGTTCTGGGCCGATCCCTGGCCGACATGGAGATTCCGGCTGGAGGACGGCACCCGGATCGAACAGGAGATCTTCTTCTCTCGCAAGGCGGCGTCATGCGTGGTCGCCTGGAAGCTGGCCGAGGAACAGCCGGAGGCGGTTCTCTCGGTCCGCCTGCTTCTGTCGGGCCGGGACTATCACGCGCTCCACCACGAAAATCCGGCCTTCCGTTTCGAGCCCGCCGCCAACGGGCGAGCCACGGTCTGGCAGCCGTACGACGGCCTCCCGCCCGTCGCCGCCCTGACCAACGGGACGTACGCGCACGATCCGGTCTGGTACCGCAATTTTCTGTACGGCGAGGAGCGCGCGCGAGGCCTCGACTTCACGGAGGATCTGGCCTCTCCCGGCCTGTTCCACTTCGATCTCTCCCGCGGCGAGGCCGTTCTCTTTCTCTCGACTTCACTTCCGGATTCGACCGAGGATCCCCCTGCGCTGGCCCGGCGGATGCGCTCGATCGAACGGCGCCGGCGGAGCGCCTCCGGCACGCGTCTGGAGCGCGCCGCGGAGGACTACGTCGTGCGCCGCGGCAAGGGGCGGACAATCGTGGCGGGATATCCGTGGTTCACCGACTGGGGCAGGGACACTTTCATCGCCCTGCGCGGTCTGTGCCTGGCGACCGGCAGGATCGACGAGGCCCGCGAAATCCTCCTGGAGTGGTCGGGCTGCGTCTCCCAGGGGATGCTTCCCAACCGTTTTCCGGATCAGGGCAACGAGCCGGAGTACAACTCGGTCGACGCGTCGCTCTGGTACGTCGTCGCGGTGCACGATTACTTCGTCGCGTGCGAGCGGCTCAACCGTCGCCTCGCCGTCGAAGATCGAAAGACCCTGCGGGGAGCGGTGGAAAGCATCCTCGACGGTTACGCCCGCGGCACCCGGTATGGCATCCGCGCCGACTCAGACGGTCTCCTGGCGGCCGGCGTGCCGGGAGTCCAGTTGACCTGGATGGACGCCAAAGTCGGGGACCGGGTCGTCACGCCCCGGATCGGCAAGCCGGTGGAGGTCCAAGCCCTGTGGATCAACGCTCTGCGCATTTCCGCCGCCTTCTCCTCCGACTGGACCGCGATCGAGCAGAGAGCGCGCGGCGCCTTCGGCGAGCGTTACTGGAACGAGAACAGTGGCTGCCTCCACGACGTGATCGACTGCGACCACGTGGCCGGGAGGTTCGATTCCCGCCTGCGGCCCAATCAGATCCTCGCCGTCGGCGGCCTGCCGTTCGCCCTGCTGGACGGCGAGCGAGCGCGTCGGGTCGTCGACGCCGTGGAGGCTCAGCTTTGGACGCCGATGGGCCTCCGATCCCTGTCTCCGGATGATCCGGACTATGTGGGCCGCTACGTCGGTGACGCGGGGAAACGCGACGGCGCCTACCATCAAGGAACCGTCTGGCCGTGGCTGGCCGGTCCCTTCGTGGAGGCGTGGCTCCGCGTGCGTGAGAATACGTCCCTCGTTCGCAGGCAGGCCCGGGCGCGCTTTCTGGAACCGCTGCGGACGCACCTCAAGGATGCTGGGCTCGGACACGTCAGCGAGATCGCCGACGGAGATCCGCCGCACACGCCGCGCGGCTGCCCCTTTCAGGCGTGGTCCGTCGGCGAGGTCCTGCGGATCGATCGGCTCCTCGCGGAGAAGTGACTCGCGGGGAAGGACACCGACGCATGGCTGCCGCAACACTACGGTTACGGAAGGAAGCCTGTCCTGGAACAGGCAACAATATATATATTGTTAGTGCAAACCGGCGCCGCACCTCCGCGGCGCGCGAGCTCGGTTCGGTTCCGGTCTGGAAATGTTGCAGCGCCGGTCGCGCAGCGACCGCCCGCGCTGCCAGTCACGGAGTCTAGCTCAGGAAGGCGACGACCCGGCGAGCCAGGCTCTCCGGCAGACTCTTCAACGTCTCCCGAATCTCCGAAGCGCCGTAGCGCAAAGAGAAGTGTGTCAGCACCACCGCCTCGTTCTCGAAGCGCTCGGCCCGATCGACGAAGTCCTGCAGGTGCAGGTGGCCGTACTCGCGCGCCCGCGGCGCGTCGTCGGGTCGGACGAAGGAGCATTCGATCAGGAGAACACGCGCCCGGAAGATGTCCGGAGCTGCGTCGAAGATCTCCACGCCGCAGTCGCCGGTGTAGGCGAGCAGCGGGATCTCCTCGCGGCGCGTCAGGACGGCGCCCGCCTGGCGCAGCGCAGCGAGGTCGGCCGGGGAACGGCCTGCGAACGCGTCCTGGAGCTTGTGACGGACCTCGCGAAAGAGGTAACCAACCGATGGCACGCGGTGCCGTCCCGGCAGGACCAGGACGTCGAGGTCCTTGCGCAGGCTGACGATGGCTCCCGGGGCGGCGCGCACGAGCTCGACGCCGTACCGGATCCGCTCCAGCCGCTCGGAGGCGGCGATCCACGCCTGGAAATCGTCGGCCGCTTCCTCCGGAACGAAGACGCGCGGCGGTGGAAGCCCTCCCAGGCGCCGCCGCGAGGCATGGTGGGCCAGGCCGGCGGCGTGGTCGAGATGTCCGTGCGAGAGCAGGACCGTTGCGTAGCCGACGGTGTCCTCGGGGGCCCGGCCGTACTCGAGCAGACATCGGAAACCTGGAAGCTTGTAGTAGGACTCGTGCCCGGCGATGGAGACGCCCTCGATAACCATGCCGGCAGGCTCGATTCGGACGCGGCCGCGTTCGTGGGGATAGTCGGAAGTCATGGGCTAGGGTCCTGTCACGGTCTAAGGTCTAAAGTCTAAAGTCTAAGGACAGGGCCACTCCCCATGCACCTTAGACCTTAGACGTTAGACTTTAGACTCGGCGCATGCGCGTCGATCTCTTCGACTATTTCCTTCCCGCGGATCGCATAGCCCAGCAACCCCGTGACCGCGGCACCAGCCGTCTGCTGGTTCTCGACCGGCGCACCGGCCAGATCTCCCATCGCTCCTTCGCGGAATTTCCCGCGCTGCTCGAACCGGGAGACCTCCTGGTGCGCAATGACGTGCGCGTCTTCCCCGCCCGCCTCTACGGCCGGGACCCCAATGGTCGTCTGGTCGAGCTCCTTCTGCTCACCGCGCGCGATACGGAGCGGCGGCGCTGGCTGGCGCTTTCCAGACCCGGACGACGGGCGAAGGTCGGGAGAAACATTCACTTCGAAGAAGGGATCACGGCGCGGGTCGAGTCGATCGTCGACGGCCAGCGGGAGGTCCTCTTCGACCAGCCGCTGTCGCCACCGCTCCTCGAACGCCTGGGCCACGTGCCGCTTCCTCCCTACATCCGGAGAGGGGGCGGCGCCCCGGACCGGGCCGAGGATCGGGAGGCGTACCAGACGGTCTATGCCCGCGAGCCGCTGGCCGTCGCAGCGCCCACCGCAGGGCTCCACTTCACCTCACAAGTTCTTTCTCAAATCCGAGAAAAGCGCGTCGCTATTGCCGACCTGACGCTTGCCGTCGGGGCCGGAACGTTCAAGCCGGTGACCGTCGAAGAGATCGAGGACCACCGCCTGGATCCCGAGGGGGTCTCTTTCCCCGGCCTCACCGCCGCCGGCATCGCGGAGACGAAAGGCCGGAGAGGCCGGGTCATCGCTGTCGGCACGACGGTGACTCGGGCGCTGGAGGCCGCCGTGCGGCAGCCGGGCGGATTCGACGTCTCAGCGGGCCGCCGTTTCGACACGGATCTCTTCATCACACCGGGATTCGAGTTCCGCGTGGTCGACGCTCTTCTGACGAATTTTCACCTGCCGCGCTCGACGCTTCTCATGCTGGTGTGTGCCTTCGCCGGTCGCGACCGGGTGCTCGCCGCCTACGCCGAGGCGATCCGGCAGGGGTATCTCTTCTACTCCTACGGAGACGCGATGTTCATCGCTTGAGCCTGCGTCGCAGCCTCTGGTGCCGGGGACAA
>DATFTF010000400.1:0-2395 GCA_035262245.1 Thermoanaerobaculia bacterium | reverse complement strand
TCTCGCTCTTTCCTTGAAATCGCTCCTGGAAGGCGAGACCGATCCGGTCGCCAACCTGGCCAACGCCTCGGCTCTGCTGGCCCAGACCCTCGACCGGATCAACTGGTGCGGCTTTTATCTCCGGCGCGGCGAGGCACTGATCCTGGGACCCTTTCAGGGCAAGCCGGCCTGCGTGAGGATCCCCATCGGTCAGGGTGTCTGCGGCACAGCCGCGGCGCGCCGAGAAACTCTCGTCGTTCCCGACGTCTTCGCCTTTCCCGGCCACATCGCCTGAGACGCGGCCTCGCGCTCGGAAATCGTGGTGCCGATCGTGCAAGGCGAGATCCTGCGTGGTGTTCTCGATCTGGACGCTCCGGAGACAGGCCGTTTCGACGGCGAGGATCGCGAGGGTCTGGAGGAGTTTGTGAGGACTCTGGTCTCGCTTGTGGATTGGTCGGCTCTCGAGGATGCAGGTCGAAGGACGTAGGACGTAGGTCCCGTTCCTAACACCTTCCATCCAACTCCTTCGTCCTCGTGAAGAGGAGACGTCGATGAAGTCCTTCAGTGGCAAGATCACCTGGCTCGGCCACGCCGCGACACTCATCGAGTCGCCGCGCGGAACGCGCATCGCGATCGATCCCTTTCACAAGAAGAATCCAAAGTTTCCCCCGGGCTTCGACTGGGGACGCCTCGACGTCCTGGCGGCCACGCACGCGCATTTCGATCACTTCGGCGACGATGCGATCGAGCTGGCGAAGACGTCGGGAGGCACGGTTTTGGCGATCTTCGAGATGGCCCTTCACGTCGCGTCGCGGGGAGCGGAGAAGGTCACCGGATTCAACAAGGGCGGAAGCCTGACGCTCGGCGGCGTCGAGTTCCGCATGGTTGCCGCGGACCATTCCGCCGGGGCGTCGCCCGGCGACCGGCCCGCGACCTACGCGGGCGAACCGTGCGGCTATGTGATGACGTTCGAAGACGGCTTTCGGGCCTACCACGCCGGCGACACCAACGTTTTCTCCGACATGGCATTGATCGGCGAGCTCTACGCGCCCGACCTCGCGCTCCTGCCGATCGGCGGCTTCTACACCATGGGACCGCGGGAGGCGGCCAGGGCCTGCGAGCTTCTGCGGGTTGGACGCGTGATTCCCATACACTGGGGAACTTTTCCGGCGCTCACCGGGACACCCCAGGAGCTGCTGAAGGAGATCGCTGCACGGAAGCTCGCTACGGAAGTGATCGACATCATGCCGGGAGAGTCGTGGCCCCGGTAATTCAAGATTCAAGATTCAAAATTCAAAATTGAAAGGCATGCCATTCCAATCTTGAATCTTGAATTTTGAATTTTGAATTATTGAAGCGGCAGTCGTCCCGCGAATCCCTCTTCGTAACCATGGAAATACTCGAGCGCCGGCTCGGGATATTTCCAGCAGTAGTAGCCGGCGCCGGAATCGAAATCGACGAGCCACAGGCCCTTGATCTCCGCGCCGAGGGAGGCGATCTCCCGGACCCATTCGTGGACGACGCCCTCCCTTTCTTGCTCGCCGTCGTCGCCGGGTGCGACCCGCGCGTATTGCGCGACGGCGCGCGAGGTGATGTCGCGGACCCTCGGGAGCATCTCCCGCGCTTGATCGAGTGTGAAGACACGCCGGGAGGCCTCGCCGTTGCCCGAGTCTCTTTCGTGGGATGCGCCGCCTTCCCGAACGACCTTCACCAGCCTGGAAATGGCTTCGGCATCCTCTTCTTCGGCGACCTGCATGTAGCTCTCCAGCAACGTGAGCGCCTCCGCCGCGCGTCCGGCCCGAAGCAGGAGGAGACCGCGCTCGCGCAGCATCGTGGCGTCGCCGGGAGCCAGAGCCTCGGCGCAGGAGAGCGCGTCGAGCGCCTCTTCGAACCGGTCGCGCCGCTCCCACGACCGCCGGAGATTGAAGAGGGCGCGCAGGAGAACGGCGCGGGACGAATCGGGCGCGAACGCGTCGGGAGATAAGGAGACCGGCGAGCCGAAGATCGAGGAGACCCGCCGCGTCAACTCCGCGACGTCGGCCAGACGCCCCCCGTCGAAGGGATCGAGAAATCTTCCCGGCGGAAGAGCCGCGCCGCCCACCACGAAATGCCCCGGCAGCCCGACTCCGGAGAGCGGCATTCCCGCGCGCCGGCCGACTTCGATGGTGACGATCGAGAGGGTGATGGGCAGCCCCGTCTTCTTGTCCAGCACGCGCGCCACCGAGGAATTCGCCGGATCGTCGTAGGAGTCCGCATCGCCTCCGAAGCCCTCCTCGGCGAAGAGAACACGGACGAGATCCTCGAGCCGCGGCTGTCCGCGTCCGGCCTGACGGACCTTCCCGACCAGACCTTCGACTCTGGCCCGGGAGACATCGAGATCCTCCGCCGGATCGACCAGCAGCGCGACCAGCAGCGC
>DATFTF010000399.1:0-10495 GCA_035262245.1 Thermoanaerobaculia bacterium | reverse complement strand
TTCGCGCCCGACCCGCGCTCGATCGCCCGGGCGGTGCGCGGGGCGCTGGCCGACGCGGGCCGTGAACCGGCCGACATCGGGCTGTGGCTTCCCTCGCGCAACGGCGTCGAGGAGATGGATCGGGCGGAGAGCGAGACGATGTGCGGGATCTTTGGATCGCTCCCCCCGACGCTCGTCGTCAAGGACGCCATCGGAGAGATGGCCGCCGCGGGCGGCGGCCAGATCGTGGCGGCCTGCCGGGCGCTGGCCGACTCGCAGGGACCGGTTGCCGCGCGGGCGGGAGGCCTCCGGTGCGCGCTGATCAACTCTTTCGGCGCCGGCGGGAACTTCATGGCCGCGGTCCTGGAGAGCGTTTGACCTCCGCGGCGCGCCGGGCAGCTGAGCCGCTGGCCGGGCACACGATCGAGATCCCGGTTCGGTTCGCGGAGTGCGACTCCTATGGGGTGGTCTGGCATGGCCACTACGCGCTCTACTTCGAGCAGGCGCGCGAGGCTCTGACGTCCCGGTTCGGGTTCACGGCGTCGAAGGCTCTGCATCTCGGCTACCGGGTCCCGATCACTCGGATGGAAACGCGGTACGCGAAGCCGGTCGTCGCCGACACCTGCATTCGGGTGACCGCCCGACTGCGTCCGCCGGAGAGCGCCCGGCTCGTTCTCGACTACGAGATCCGCGACGCCGAAGGAGCGCTCCTGGCCTCGGCCCAGACCGAGCAGGTCGTGGTGAGCGCGGGCGGCGAGCTGCTGCTCACTTTTCCGCGAATGCTGGGGGATCTGGTCCGGAAGATCCTCAGCTTTCAGGAGGGTAAGTAGGACGGCGGCGCGCCGAGGTCAGGGCTTACGCTGGCGCCGCAGATAGCGGTAGTCGGGGATCCCGAATTCCTTGAGCTTGGCGATGAGCGACCCGCGGGAGATGTTGAGCACCTCGGCGCCGCGGCTCTGATTTCCTTCCACCCGGCGCATGGTCCGGTCGATGACCTCGCGCTCCACCGTCTCCACGATCTTCTTCAGGTCGTCGGTCTGACGAAGGACCGTCTCGGCCTCCGTCGGCTCGCGCGGCGCCGCCGGCGGGTCAGGCGACGGGGCGGGAGCATGCTCCTGGACTCTCTCCGCGGCGGCAGCGCTGCGGCGGGCCAGTCCCGCCACCTGCACGGCCTCCTCCAGGAGAAGCACGGCCCGGGCCGGAAGCCGCGGATTCTCGCGCACGAGAATCGACAGCGCGGTTGCGTCCTCCCGCGCCGGCTCGGCCACCAGAGTCAGCGTGCCGGTCACCACGTCCGCGCGCGCGACGCGCTCGCCGTTGCGCACTTCCTCGAGCAAGCGCGGCGGCAGCGCCGGCGGCTCGAGGAAGGTGGAAGAAAGAATGCGCACGCCGGCCGGCGAGAGCTCGGCCACCGCCCACTCCGTCGGCTCGAACTGCCTCTCGAGGAAGTCGGTCAACCGAGTTGCCAGATCTTCCGCGGACGTCGCCTCGCGGCAGAGGCCGTAGATCGATAGCCGCATTCCCCGGTACTCGACCTCCGTCGTGGGCGCCGCGATGACAGGCACGGGAATCGCCGTGTCAGCCACCGGGAACTCGTGGATGGGCGTGTGCCGCAGAGGCAGGGCCGGCTGAAGAAGCGTGATCGTCGCTTCGCCAATCGTGATCCGGTCGCCGGGCGCGATGGGCCCTCCGGTGAACTCTTGGCCGTTCAATTCGACGGCCTCGACTCCCTTGTACAGGCCGAGGTGATAGCTCCCGTTGCGCTCGAAAATGCGCACATGGCGTCCCGCGACGCCGCGTGCACGAACGACCACCTCGTTGCCGGACGAAGCTCCCACCGTGAACGCCTCGCCCGCGAGGCGATGCACTTCCGCCCCTCCCGCTTTTTTACGGACTTCCAAGCTCAGCATGACTTAATTGTCGTTTCGCCGTGCAATCTATAACTTTGAGGAATCCAGTGCAAAGCAAGTTCTGAAAAAAACTGAGCGGATGATTCGGCTCGGAGCCAAAAAGCTTGCACGACCTGGACCGCAGTCTCTTCCCGAACCCGTCGAGTCACAACGCGGCCTCAGGCTGCCCCCTTCCATCCGCTGAATTTACGTTCCACAAGCCGAATTTACAGACACCCGCCATCGCGCCGGGTTCCAAGGCACGGCAAATTGGCTAAACACTGAGATCTCTCGATACCCAGATCTAGGGCCCCGATCCGGCCCGACCACAACAAATTGTGGCATAAAGGCGCGTTGTTTGTTACATTTTCCGACCAACAGTGTTCAAACTCGAACGGGTTGAAATCCAGGGGTTTAAGTCCTTCTACGAAAAGGTCGATCTGGCCTTCCCCGGCAGCGTGACCGCGGTTGTCGGTCCCAACGGATGCGGCAAGTCGAACATCTGCGACGCCGTGGCCTGGGCTCTGGGTGAGCAAAGCGCGAAAGTCCTGCGCGGCGAGCGGATGGACGACATCATCTTCAACGGCTCGGCCAAGCGCCGCCCTCTGGGAATGGCGGAGGTGATCCTGACTCTTTCGCGAAGGATCTCTCAGGATGCCGAGACCTCCGCCGGAGCTCACGCAGCCGGCAACGGGAACGGCGACGGGAACGGCAATGGCAACGGCAACGGCGTCGTCGCGTCGACCAGATCCGACGAAGAGTCCGACCTCCTGCGCATCGGCCGGCGCGTTTACCGCGAGGGACACGGCGAATACTTCTTGAACGACAAACAGGTTCGGTTGAAGGACATTCAGGACGAGCTTTCCGGCACAGGCCTGGGCGTGCGTGCCTACTCCGTCATCGAGCAGGGGCGTATCGATCAGGTCCTCTCCACCAAGCCTCAGGACCGGCGCCGACTGATCGAAGAAGCCGCGGGAATCACGCGCTACAAGCTCAAGAAGCGCCTGGCTGAGACGAAGCTCGAGGAGACCAGAGGAAACCTTCTGAGGCTCTCCGACATCATCTCGGAGATCGAGCGCAACGTGGCTTCGCTGAAGCGTCAGGCTTCACGTGCCGCCCGCTACAAAGAAAAGTCCGAAGAGCTTCGGAGCAAGAGGGCGGCCCTGGCCCGCGCGAGTCACGACCGTCTCTCCGAGGCGGTCCTGGAAGCCCGGCGTGAAACGGGGGCGCGGCGCGACCGCGAAGCGGAAGCCTCCGCGAGCCTCGGACGGGCGGAGGCCGAGCTCGCCTCCGCGCGGCTTTCCGCCTCGGAGGCGCTCGGTCAGAGAGACCGTCTGCGGGACCTGGTGGCGTCGCTCGAATCGGCGATTCAACGCGACGACGCGCTGCTGGAAGCAAACCGCCGCGCTGTATCGGACCTGGAGCACCGGCGAGAGGCCCTGGAGCGCGAGGGCCGCGACGTCTCCGCGGAGACAGAGCGGGCGGCGCGCGAAATAGCCGAGCTGGACGAGCGTCTGGAGCGCGCCGTCGCCGAAGCGCGAAACCGCTCCCAGTCCCGCGAGGAGTCCGACCGACGGGCCGCCGCGGCCACCTCCGCCCTGGCCGCCCTCGAGCGGGACCTGGAGACCGCCCGCGCGGAGGGACTGACCGCGTCCGGACATCGCATCGCCTCGGGCAACGCCCGTCACGAGATCGATCTGGAGGCATCGCGGATCGCGGCGACCCTGTCTCGGCTCCAGGAGGCCCGGCGCAAGGCCTCTCGCGACATGGCCGAGCGGGAAGAGGAAGTGCGCCGCGCGGAGGCCGAAGGGGCCGGGGCGGCGGTGAGGTCTCGGAGCGCGCTGCAGGCCACCGCTGCCGTGGAGACGGAGCTCGCTCGCATTGCCGCCCTGATCGGCGAGGCCGAGGCGACCCGAGATGCGGCCCGGGAGGAGCTGGGAGCGGCGGAGCACCGCCACGGCGCCCTCTCGGAGATCCTGCGCGGCCGCGAAGGAGACGTCGCCAGAATGCAGTCCGCGTTCTCGCGGGCCGGCCTGTCCCCCGGAGCCCGCTTGAGCGATCGGCTGCGGCCTTTGCCGGGATGGGAGGACGCGGTCGATCTGCTGCTGGGGAGCGACTTGGACGCTCTGGTCACGTCCGGCGATCCCGTCGCGGCGGTGGAGGCCTCGCGGACGCTCCCCCCGGCGAGCTTCGTGCGCGCGGACTGGACCGGAAGAGACGACTTTGGCCGCACGCAGCCTCGCGCCGGCGGTTGGGAGACGGCGCTCTCCAATTTCGCGGCGCTCTCCCCGGCGGAACGCGCCGCGCTCCCGGACGCCCTCTTCGTGAACGACCTGTCCGAGGCGCTGGCTCTCTCGGCGCGGGAGCCCCGGGTCGCGGTCGTGACCCGCTCCCGTGAGCTCGTCCGCGGATCTCTGGTGCGTGTCTTCCACAATCCGCCGGAGGCCGGAGGACTGTTCGCTCTGCGCCGCGAGCTGGATTCGCTGGCCCGGCGGTCGTCGCAGGCTCGGGACTCGGTCGCCGCGTCCGACCGCGCGCTGGAGGATCTGCGCCGCTCGCGCGGAGACCTCGAAGCGCGGCTTCCCGATCTTCGCGAGCGCGAACGGCAGGAGAGCGCGCTCCTTTCGGCCATCGCGGCGCGGGCCGAGGAGAAGCGAGCGGAGCGCGATCGTCTCCGTCTGGAATGCGAAACGCTGCTCCAGGAAGAGCAGGCCCTCTCGGAGGACGTGAACCGGCTCGCCGCCGAGCGCGCCGCCCGGGAGGAGGAAGAGAGGCGTCACGGTCTGGAAGAAGAGGCGGCCCGGCAGAGGTCCGAGGCGCTCTTCGCCGCCCTTCCCGAGGCGCGCTCCTTCGCTGCGGCGGCGGCCGAGGATCTCGCTCATCGGCGAACGGAGGCGGAGGTGGCCGCCGAGCGCCGGCGTTCGCTGGAAGCGGCGCGGGCGCGTCTGGCCGAGTCTCGCGCGGCGCTCGACCGGCGCGCCTCCGAGGCGTCCGAGCAGGATCGCCTCTTGCGCCAGCGGGCCGAAGAGCTCCGCCTGGAAGAAACCGAGGCGCGGGAGCGTCAGGAGGGCAACCTGCGGGCCCGCGAGCTCCAGACCGGCGAGCTTCAGACGGCGGCAGCGTCGGCGGCCGAGGCCACGGCGCACGCGGAGCGGGCGGAAGAGAGCACCCGGACGGCGCGCGCTGCACTCGATGTCGCGCGGGAGGAGCGCTTCGCCGCGGAGATGTCCGAGACGCGGGTCGCCGCAGACCTCGAGCATCTGATCTCCCAGGCTCGCGACGAATTCGGCAGGACGCCGTCGGAGCTGCCCGCGCCGGAGGACGCCGGTCCGGAAGCGCTCGCGGCCCTGGAAGCGGAGGCGGCGGAGCTCGCCCAAGCGATCGAGCGGATGGGCCCGGTCAACGTCCTGGCCTACGAGGAACACAAGGAGATGTCGCAGCGCCTGGATTTCCTTTCCACACAGCGCGACGACCTCCTGCGATCGATCGCCGAGCTGCAGGACAACATCCGCAAGATCAACGCCACGTCCTCCCAGAGATTCCGCGAGGCGTTCACGGCCATCAACGAGAACTTCAAGGCCATGTTCGCCCGCCTGTTCCGCGGGGGAGCGGCGGAGATGCGGCTTCTGGACGAAAACGACCTGCTCGAGTCGGGGGTCGAGATCGTCGCCCAGCCTCCCGGCAAGCGGAACCAGTCGATCCTGCTGCTGTCGGGAGGGGAAAAAGCCCTCACCGCGATCGCGCTGCTGATGGCGATCTTCCGCTACAAGCCCTCGCCGTTCTGCATCCTCGACGAGGTCGACGCGCCTTTGGACGAAGCCAACATCGACCGCTTCACCCGCCTCCTGCGCGACATGACCGAAGAAACGCAGTTCATCGCCATCACGCACAACAAGCGGACGATGGAGACCGCCGACATCATGTACGGCGTCACGATGGAGGAGCCGGGCTGCTCCAAGATCGTATCGGTCAAGTTCGACTAGCCGGCGCGCCCCGGGTCAGAGACACGAACAGGGCCTCGTTCTTGGTCCGAGAAAAATCCGCTCGATCCGGTCCCCACGGTTGGTGGGAAATACGCCGGCGATTCCGAAGACGAGAGACGCGTCGTTGCGAGCCGGCCGCGACGACCGGTCAGAGTCTCGTGTTGCTATATACTGGCCGCAAACGGCGAGGTGGACAAATGAAAGCGAGGCTGCTTCCGGGTGTCCTCGTGCTTCTTTCCTGTTTTGCGGCTCCCCGCGTTCTCGCGCAGACGAACACCGAAATCAACGCGGGCCTTCAGTTCAACTTTTCCAATCCCGGGGCGCGCAGCCTCGCGCTGGGCGGCGCCTTCATGGGTCTGGCCGACGACGCGACTGCGGCCTACACGAATCCCGCGGGCCTGGTGAACCTCTCGCGCCCCGAAATCTCCCTGGAAGGGCGCTACTTCGAGTACAAGAACGAATTTCTCGATAAAGGCCACGCCAACGGCACCGCCACCGGCAACGGGCTCGACAACATCGACGGACCCGTTTTCAAGGAAGACAAAGATCACGTGACGAATCTCAATTTCGCTTCCTTCGTCTATCCGGGCTCCGGATGGGCGATCGCCGGATATCGTCAGGAGCTCGCCAATTTCGAGGCGCACAGCGAGACCCAGGGCGCGTTCTTCACGAATCCCGACGGGAGCACGAGTCGGTTCTTCCCGGTCCAGGCCTCGGTGCGTCTCAAGATCGTCAATTACGGAATCTCGGGCGCCGTTCGGCTTGCCGAGGGGCTCTCGCTCGGAGTCGGGGGCTTCTGGTCCAAGTACACTCAGACGACGAATCTGACCCGATACAACCTGGGGGACATCGACAACGATCTCCCTTGTTTTGTAACGAACACGGCCTGCTCCGTGGCCGACAACGAGCGCGTCGACGGCGACGATTCGACTTTTTCTTTCAACGCCGGGCTCCTCTGGAAAGTCAGCCGAGCCTTCTCCATCGGCGCGGTCTACCGCAAAGGACCTCAGTTCGACTTCACGACAACGGCAACCGATACCACCGGAGCGGAAGTCGTAAACCAGAAGGGACATTTTCGGGTGCCCGACATCTACGGCGCCGGCCTTGCAGCTCGCCCCACGGACTACCTGACCATAACGTTCGACTACGATCGGGTCCTCTATTCGCAGTTCGCGCCAGACCATTTCGTCGATATCTTCGGCGATGCCAACGGCATCCCGGAACCGCAAAACTACAAGATCGACGACGGCAACGAATACCGGGCCGGGGTCCAGTGGGCGATTCCGATGGGACAGAACGTGCTGGCCCTGCGGGTCGGCTGGTGGAGCGATCCGGACCACAAGGTGCACTACACAGGAGCCCAGATTGACGAGCAGATCCTCTTTCAGTCCGGCAAGACCGAGAATCATTACTGCGGCGGCGTTGGATTCTCTGCCGGCCAGCACTTTCAATTCGACCTCGGAATCGACAGCTCCTCTCTTGTCACGACCGGCGCCGCCTCCGCAGTCTTCCGGTTCTAGGCGGAAACGAACCGGCGGTCGACGCGCCCCCGCACCAAGCGGTGCGTCGATCGCTGGGCCCTACGGAAGCAGGCCCGCGTAGACTCTGATCAGGACGCTCACCAGGATCGACCAGAGGCTCGTCGAGGAAGCAGAGACGCCGTCCAGGGACAGCGCCGGCGACGATGTGAGGTCCTGAGACGTGTTGTCGGCGACGATCGCGTAGGCGACGATCTGCGCTCCTCCCGCGTCGAGGTGGAGCGTCAGAAGCTCACCGGCAGGAAACACCACGCCCGGAAACAGATCGGCAAGGCCGACTTGCCGCATGCTCTGCGGTCCGAGCGCCACGCTCGCGGTGGCCAGCGTGGCGCCGCTCGGCCGGCGCAGGGTCAGGGCCACCGGCGCGCCCGTCGGGCCGAAGTTGAAGATTCCGACGTTGGACCGAAAGGCGGAGTCCTGGCGGAGTCCGAGGATCGTGGCGCGGGAGTAGAGGCCTTCTGGCCGCGTGGGATCGGCCTGTTGACCGACGGTTCCCCCGAGCGTTGGAGAGGCCGAGTAGATGCGCTGGCCAACCACGATGGGCTGGGAGGACTCGACCTTGAGTCCACCGAACGTGCTGGAGAGCCCAAAGAGCGCCTGCAACGCGTCGTCGGTCAGGCGCGTTTCATGCGGATTGAGCGTCAACGTCGCCGTCCTGGGAGAGTTGGGAGCCGCCTGATCGAAGAAGGTGAGCGTGACCACGGCGACGCCGTCGGAGACGCTGGCCACGCTCAATTCACTCTTGAAAAGCGCGCCGCCGACGCCGCTGATGCGCGAAAACACGGGGAAGTACCAGAGCAGGCTGGGCTGAAGAGACGGATAGTAAGTGAGATCCTCGGAGACGTTGTCCGCGAGCGTGCCGTAGGCCACCGGCACGGGAGATCCCGAGACGCTCTGGAATTCCGCGGTCAGGCCAGTGCCGGTGATCCCGGGGAAGATATTCTGGATGCCGTCCTGCCAAGTCTGACCCGCCGAAAGGGACATCGGAGAACTGACTCCGGCAACCGACCCATTCGACGCGCGCAGGAGGACCTGGAACGCCAGAGCCGCGCCTGTGACGTTGACGGCTCCGAGGTTCGTCCGGAAGTCCGCATTCCCCTGGATTCCCGTGACGAAGACCGAGGCCGTCGACGGCGGAAGGTTCGCCTGCCCGGGTATGGCCATGCCCAGGCTTCCCAGGCTCGACTGGTCGTAAGTCCGGGACGTCATTCGCAGCGCCGCCGGCGGCGAGCCGGTGGTGTCGAGGCGCAGGGCTCCGAAGGAGTTCGTGACGCCGAATGTCGAAGCCGCCACGTCTCGAATCACTCGCGTTTCGAAGGCGTCCAGGTTGAGGGGCATTGGGATGGGACTGACGCCCGTGCCGGCCGGGAAGAAAGAGAAGGTCGCCGACACCGGAAAATTGTTCGGATTCTCGATCTCCGCGTCGGTCAGGAAGAGCGTGTCGCCCACTCCCACGACGTGCGCCGCGACCGGGATCGTGATGGACGAGCTCGTGGCCGGCGGGGGCGTCGCAGTCGGCGTCGGGGTTCGCGTGCGGCTTCGTGTTGGCGTGGGAGACGGGCCGACGGGCGTCTTGGTGCGGGTTGCCGTCGGCGGTGAAGTGGGTGTGGGACTCGGGGCTGAACCGACGGTGATCGAAAGCGTTTTGGTCGGCCCGGCGCCGCCAGTCGTGTTGTTCTGGATTTCGAGGGTCACGGTGTAGGTTCCGGGCGCGGAGTAGGAGGTCCTGGGCGAGCCGCCGTGCAGAGGTGAGTGCGCCAGACTCTTGCTCGTGATGTAGGACTTCTGGCCGTTCCCGAAATCCCAGATCCAGTGTCCGATCGCTCCGGTCGAGGTGTCCGTGAACGTGACCGTCTGCCCGACGATCGGCGTGGTGGTCGAAGCCGTGAAGTTCGGAACAGGCACGTCCTGAGGATCCGAGCTCGAAATGATTCCGACATCCTTGTCGATGAAGTTGCTTCCAATCATCAGATCCGCCCGGTAGATCCCGGGCGAAGCGTAGCCATGGTCGACGTCGGGCAGAGTGGTGCTCGTCGTGCCGTCCCCGAAGTTCCATGTGCCGGTCGATCCCGACGTCGTGGAAAAGGAGACGACCTGGACCGGAACCGGCCCGATCGGCGTGAACGTGAAGTTAACCTGCCCGCGGAGACCCGCCGCCGAGACGGCGCTCACGGCCAGGCTCACGAAGAGAGATCTTGCAAGCGCTAACCGTCTCACCGGCGCCTCCTCCGAAAAACCGGGCTCTTGAAGCTGAAAATCGTGGCTTGGGCGCATCCTATCGCCGCCAGCCATCGCGGACAAGGCGACAGGACAGCCTTCCCAGCTCAAGGCGACGTCGGCGCCCCGTCGAGGATCTGCCGTGGCGACCGGGGCACAAGGGGCTTTATGCGGGCCGACCATTCGGGCCAGCGCTCGCAAGAGGGGGCTTCGCGGGGACGACCTCGCTAGCTCTAGCTGCTACCGCCAGGCCCGTTCTTGGAGGAGGACTGGGCCGCGCCTCGCTCCTTCTCGAAGAAATCGACGAAGCGCGGCGAGAAGGCGCGTTGATTGAGAACCACGGCGGAGTTCAGATGCACGCATTCGCGCACGTCCGCCGTGGCCTGATCGTGGAGCTTCGTGTCGACGGAGCCTCCCAGGATCCAGGAACTGTAGCGCGAGGCGGCGATCAGCAGGCGGGCCTGCGCCGATGCCCGAGGATCGCTGAAGGCCTTCGATTCCAGGATCCGCGCGGCCTTCTCGTACTCTCCCGCGAAGTAGGCCGCCGCGCCGGCCAGAAGCTCCGGCGGCGGAGAAGAGGGACGGGCGAGCGATCGCAGAGACGCCGTCAAACGAGCGATCGACTCCGCTGAGGACCGCAGCTCCGTGGCTGGACGGTCGGCAGGAGAACCTTCGAGGCCAGTCAGGGATGCCTGGAGCTCGTCGCGGGCCTGGCGCATCGCGGGGATCGCCGGAGTCCTGGGAAGCTGGGCAAGAAGGGTCTTCGCTTCCGAGCGCCGGGCATCGAGCTCACGGGCGGCCGCAACCCTGTCCTCCTTCTCTTTCTGGGCTCGCGCCAGAGCCACGCGGTCGGTCAGGCTCTTCGAGACGGCCGCATATTGCCGGACGG
>DATFTF010000398.1:0-15025 GCA_035262245.1 Thermoanaerobaculia bacterium | reverse complement strand
ACGGGAGCCACACGGTTCTCCAGGAGGACCAGCCGCAGCCCGTTGGACGCCAGGCGCCACTCGCGGAACCCCGATTTCTCCCGGACGAACTCGAAGCCGGCGCCGCGCAAGGAGGATGCTCTTGGGGCCGCCCTCCTCTTTGGGCGTTGGACTTTGGACTTCGGGATCAACTTACCGTCCTCCCGCCACGTCTTCGGCGCCGTCCACGCCGAGAACGTTTCCGGAGATCCAGCCGGCGCCGTCGGCGCAGAGAGCCACCAGCGCCGCGGCGACGTCGCCGGGAGAGGTGAGCCGTCCGGCAGGGTGCATGCGCCCCATCCGATCGATCATGTCCGCGTTGCCCGGAATCTTGCGGAGAGCAGGCGTGTCGGTGATGCCTGCTCGCAGGGCGTTGACGGCCACGCGGCGCGGAGCGAGCTCCACGGCCAGCTGCCGCACGTGGGCCTCCAGCGCGCACTTGGCCGCGGAGACCGCGCCGTAGGCGGGCCAGACGATGTGATCGCCGGCGGAGGTCATGGCGAAGACGCGGGCTCCCGGCGCGAGGAGATCGGAAAAGACCAGATCCTGAACCCAGTAGACGAGCGAGTGCGCCATCACGTCGACCGTCATCTCCATCTGGGCGCGGCTCACCGACTCCTCGCGGGTCGCCGCAAAGTACGGCTTCAACGTGCCGAAGGCGAGGGAGTGGAGAACGACAGAGACGCGCGCGTCGGGCGGCTCGGAGCCGCAGCTCTGGCGGATCGCGGCCACGACCTCTGCGCGACGGGCATCGTCAGCCGCGTTGACGTTGAAGAACTCGGCCTTCCGCCCCGTTGTGGCGATTTCCGCGACGATCCGGTCGACGTTGGGCTGCGTGGTCTTACGGTCCAGATGCACGCCGAACACGTTCCATCCGGCGCGGGCGAGCGCCACGGCGCAGGCCTCTCCAAAACCCGAAGAGGCGCCGAGGACGAGAGCCCAGCGAGACCTCGTGGCAAGCTCCAAAGCGGCGCGGATCTTAACATCGGGAATCTGGTGATCTTGCGATCGGGTGATCGGGTGATTTCGGCTCGGCGAGGTTTTGCCGGAAACATCACCCGATGACCCGATGAATAGATCACCCGATTGTGAATAGACTGCCCGGATGCTCTCCCGGCCACGACTTCTTCTTGGCGGAGCCCTTCTGCTCCTCCTCGCCGCGGTCTGGACCGAGCCCGCCGGTTCGTGGCTGGGCGAGCCGGACGAAGCGCGCTACGCGGAGATCCCTCGCGAGATGCTGGCGAGCGGAGACTTCGTCACGCCGCGCTTGAACGGCGTCCCTTACTTCGAGAAGCCGCCGCTCTTCTACTGGTGCAACGCGGGCGCGCTGGCCGCCTTCGGCCAGACGCCCTGGGCGGCGCGCCTGACCGCGCGGCTGGCCGGGCTCGGGACCGCGGCGGTGCTCGTCGCCGGAGTCGGAGCGGCCTCAAGCCTCGAGCTCGGTCTGGCGGCGGCGGTGCTCTACCTTGCTTCGCCCCTCGGCTTCGTGATGTCGAGGCTGAACATCACAGATGGGCTCCTGACGTTTTTCTTCGCCGCGACTCTCTTTGCCGCGCGCGAGGCTCTGCGGCGGCGGGAAGCGGGGCGTCCGGCGGCGCTCTGGTCGGCGCTGGCCGGGCTGGCCGGCGGCCTGGGCTTTCTGACCAAGGGGCTGATCGCCATCGTCTTGCCTGGAGGGATTCTGCTGCTCTGGTGTCTGGCGACGCGCCGGGCGAGGCTCCTGGCGGCTCTCCTCCTCGCGCCGGCACCGCTCGTCTTCCTGGCCGTGGCGGCGCCCTGGTTCGTTCTGGTGGAGCGGCGCAATCCGGGATTTCTCCAGTTCTTTTTCATCCACGAACACTTCCAGCGGTTTGCCACGCACCAGGCTCACCGTCCCGGTCCGATCTACTACTTCGCGGAGATCTTTCTCGCCGGTTTTCTGCCCGGCCTCTCCTTTTTCTTCGCCGGCCTCTCCGGGAAACGGCCGGCCCGGTGGCTTTCCGAGGATGCGGAGGCCTTTTTTCTTGCTCTGTGGTTTTCTGTCGTGTTCCTCTTCTTCTCGGTCTCCTCGAGCAAGCTGCCGCCGTACCTGCTTCCGGCGTTCCCGGCGGCGGCGGCGCTCGCCGCGCAAGGGGCGTCGCGGTCCGGCTCGCGGCCGGGAGTCTGGCGCCTTGCCGCGCTCCTGGCGACGGTCCTGCCGGCGGCTGTTCTCGTCACACCCGGCTTGCGGCGGGCGGTGGCGGAGCTCGCGCTGACGCAGATCGCGGTGGCGGGATTTGCGATTCTGCTCGCCGGCGCATGGGCTTCTCCCTGGGCGGCGCGGCGCGGCTTCGCCGCGGGCCTGGCCGCCCTGGCCGCAGGCTGGTTCGGTTTTTGCGCCGGCGCCGCCCTGGCCTGGCCGCGGGTCCCCCAGGCCGCCGAGCTCCACAATATAGAGATTGTGGCGGCGGGCGAGGCCCGAGGATCCGGCGCCCTGGTCGTCGGCTACCGGTCTTACGCGCAAGGGCTGCCCTGGGAGTTGAAGCACCCCATTCCGGTCGCCGATTACGTCGGCGAGCTCGAGCCGGAGTTCGAGCGCAGGCCGGGAGTTCGGGAGAGCCTCTTCTGGTCGCGCGCCCGATTCTGGGAGGAATGGAGGAGCGGACGAAGGATCCTCGCCCTCGTCAGCCCGCGCGATATCGCCGAGTTTGGTGGGAACCGGGTGGTCTTGAAGGGACGGAAGTATTCGCTGGTGGCGAACTACGATTGAAGGCTGAGGACTGGAGACTGGAGACCGGAGACTGGAGACCGGAGACTGGAGACTGAAGAACCTGCCGCCCCGCTGTTCCTTCACCGTGACTTAGGGACCTTGAGTCTCCAGTCTCCGGTCTTTAGGGGATATACCCCCTCACCGTCCGTGCGACGACTCCCGGCTTGTCGAGGGCCACGGTCACCCCGCGGTACTCCCCCGGCGGCTTGGCCGAGTCGCTCTTGTAGGCGACGATGTACTGGGAGCGCAGCTCCTCCTCGATGCGCTGGGTCACCTCCGGCATCTTCGCAGCGCTCCCGATGGAGAAGACGTCGCCGCCCGACTCCTGCGCAACCTCCTTGATGACCTTGCGCGACTTGAAGTCGGTCAAGGGAATGTTGACGGCGATGAAGTAGATCGGCGCTCCCGCCGATCGGGCGTAGCGCAGGAGCGTCTCGAAATCGACATGCGATCGGTTGTCGTCGCCGTCGGTCACCACCACCAGCGCCTTGCGTCCGGTTAGCGTGCGGAACTGGTAGAGGCCGAGGACCACCGCGTCGTAGAGCGCGGTGGCGCCGCCCGCCCGCAGGTCCCGCGAGGCGCGCTGGAGCGACACGGTATCGGAGGTGAGCTCCTGCAGGAACTTGGGCTGGTCGCGGAACTCGACGACGAACCCGTGGTCCTTCTCGCGCATCAGCGCGCGGAAGAGCTCGGCGCAGGCGTCGCGCACGAAGGGCATCCCCTTCTCCATCGACCCGGAGCTGTCGATGACCAGGCCTATGTTGAGAGGAAGGTTCTCGGCGACCTCGAAGCCGCTGATCTGCTGCGGCCGGCCGTCCTCGGTGACCTTGAAGTCCTCCTTGGCCAGGCCCTTGACGAAATGGCTCGTCTTGTCCACCGCCGAGATGTGGAGCTGGACGACGTCGACCCGCACGCTTTCCACCGTCGCCTGGGGGCCTTTGAGCATGCGGATGTCGTTGGCCTCACGGCCATCCTCGGCGATCGCGGTGGCCCGGACGTAGCTCGCGCGCGCAAAATCCGCGTAGGGGACCGTGGTTTCGTAGGGGCCTCCGGTCCATGAGCCGATCTTCTTCTCGTCGAGAAAGAGCTCGACCTTCCTGGCCACGCCTCCGCCGATCGACTGCACGGCGACCTTGATGCGAACCTTGCCCTCGGCCGGCGAAGGCTCGGGCAGGACCCGCACCGCCACGCGCGCACTCCCCTCGTTGATGGCGTAGGCATCCTCGTCGACGACCCCGCCCCCGTCGTCGTAGCCGACGGCCCGCAGCGTCTGCCGCCGGGGGATGTTGCCCAGATCGATCTCCACGCTGTAAGGGGGACGGTTGCGCGCGACGAGCACCTTGTCGTCCAGGTAGAAGACGACCTTGGAGATCGGCGGCTCGGCCTGCGCCGTCAGGCGCAACAGCCCCACCGGGGCCTCCTTGTCGGGCGGGAGGATCTTCAGCTTCGCCTCGGCGGCGGGCGACTCGGCCGGCTTGGCATCGTCGGCCAGAACGATGGCCTCGGCTTCGGGAAGCGTGCTGGCCTCCGATGGCGCCATTTCGGGCCGGAACACGGTGCCGATCTCCGGCACGAAGAGGTCGACGGATCCCTCGCCCACCTGGCGCCCCTCGGGATCGTTGAAGGCGAGGGCCAGATGGTAGGTCCCTGGCGGCACCGACCTCAGGAACGAGTAGCTGAAGATCTTCCCGTCCTCGACGCTGCCGCTGACCGGATAGCGAAACGAGTCGACCAACTGGCCTGCGCTCGAGAAGGCGCCCCGCAGTTCGCCGCTGACGAACCGCGCTCCCCGCGAGGCGGCCGCCTTGGACAGATCGGGGAAAGAGAGACGCAGGCGCACCACCGTCTTCTTGCCGGCCATGCCCAGGTACTCCGGCTCCACCTCCAGCTTGAAAGTTCCGGCCTTGGTCTTGACCTCGGTCTGCTGCTTGGGTCCGGCTTTCTGAGCCAACGCCGCGGCAGGGGAGCACAGGAGCAGCGCCAGGAGAGTCGCTTGGACGCGGTTCATGCGATGTAGAGCAACCCAGGAACGAGACGCGGGAATTCCCGGGATTCGGGATAAGGGATTCGGGATTCCGTCCGTTCCTGGGTCTACGCCGTCACGGCAACAGGCAGGTTGCCGGCGAGCTGGCCATCGAAGAACTCCTCCACCGCCTCGCGGAAGGCCGCGCCCGTGGAAAGCTCCGAAATTCGGACGCGCAGCGCGCGGCCGTTGGGAAGCCCGCGCGTGTACCAGCCGGTCATGGTCCGCAGCTTGTGCAGCATCTCGCGGGCGTCCGCCGCCGTCTCCTCGATGGCGCGGAAGTGGGCCAGCATCAGGTCGCGCCGCTCCTCCAGCGTCGCGGCGCGCTCGGGACGGCCGGCCAGCCGGTCGGCGATCTGCCGGAAGATCCACGGATTCTTCATCGAGGCCCGGCCGACCATGACGCCGTCGCAGCCGGTCCGCGCCAGAAGGGCCACGGCGTCGTCGGCGGTCTCCACGTCGCCGTTGCCGATCACCGGGATCGTCAGGGCGCGCTTCAATTCCCCGATCTCGTCCCAGTCGGCTCTCCCGTTGTACATCTGGCGCGCCGTGCGGCCGTGCATGGCCACCGCGGCCGCGCCTTCTCCTTGGCACACCCGGCCGATCTCGAGATAGTTGCGGCGCGCGTCGTCCAGACCGAGGCGGAACTTGACGGTCAAAGGAATCGACAGTCGGCTCCGGACTTGGCGCACGATGGTCCGCGCCAGATTGGGGTCCCCCATCAGGGCCGCGCCGGCGCATCCCTTGAGGACCTTGTTGGCCGGGCAGCCCATGTTGATGTCGCAGACGTCCGGGGAGAGCTCCTCGACGATGTCCGCGGCGGCGGCCATCCGCTCGGGATCGGAGCCGTAGATCTGGATGGAGAGCGGCCGCTCCTCGTCGGTGAAAACCATTTTGCGCAGCTGGCGGGCGTTGCCCCGTGTGATGGCCTCCGACGAGATGAATTCCATCGTCACGATCCCCACGCCGCCGATCCGGCGAAGCATGAGGCGATAGACGTGATCGGTGATCCCGGCCATCGGAGCCAGGACCAGAGGCGGATCGACGTCGATCGAGCCGATGCGAAACATGACGAAATTCTAGCGCCTCCCGCGCCGAGCCGCCCGCGGCGCGGCATGGGATTTGTATTGTTCAGAGTCAGGAGGAACGATGGCCCTGTCGCGCTACAGGGTGGGTTTTTCCGCCGTCCTGACCTTCGTCTTCCCGCTCCTCGCAGCGGCTCAGGGCGCGCACATGCCCCGGCAGGGGGCCTTTTCGGTCTGGGGAAACGGCGGACTCGTGGTGCCATCGGAGAGCGCGTTCTCCTCGACCTTCGGCGTTTCGGGGGGCTTCGACTACTTCTTCACGCGCGCTCTCTCGGTCGGCTTGGCGGCCGGCGGATGGCGCACCAACACCGATCTCGCGGCACACGCCAACGACACCTACTTCGACGCCGTTGGGACCTACAACTGGGAGCTCGGAAACTTTCATCCGTTTCTCCAGGGAGGACTGGGGGCCTATCTCGAAGACTTCCCCGGGCATTCATCGTCGACGAAGTTCGGAGGATTCGTGGGAGGCGGCCTCGATTACTCGATCGCGCGGGCGTGGGCGCTGGAGGGAGCACTGAGGTACCACATCGCCGAAAGCACTTCCGGCCTTCAGGGCCACTTTCTCGAGCTCGTAGCGGGGTTCAAGTTTTATTTCTGAAACCGGGGAAGAAGCGATGTTTCGTCCGACACGCCAGACCGGAGCGGGATACTCGCGAAAGCGCCGCAGCGCGCGTGCGCGCCGCTACCCCGTGCGCGGCAGAGCAGGGTAAAATCCGCCGCCCAGAGGGACCGAGAGCGCAATGTCATCGATCGCCACCGACCAGACCTCCCGGGCTTCCGGCTCCGCCGGACCGTGGATCTACAACCGGCGCTTCGACCTCGTTTTCCTCACGCTTTCCGGGGTGCTGGTCTTCCTGCCCTACTTGAGTTATGGCCTGCTGCAGAAGATCGGCGTCTCCCAGGGGACCTCCAGTCTGATCGTGGGCCTGGTGGTGACGCTTTCCGTGGGCGGCCCTCACATGTACTCGACCTATCTCCGCACGGCCCTGGAACCGCGCTTCCGCGAGAAATTCGGCGTGCTGGCGTACGTTCCGCTGGTCGTCATCCCGACGCTGGTCGTCCTGGGCTCGATCTACTCCTTCCTGCTCCTGCTGACCTGTTTTTTCTTCTGGGCCTCCGTGCACGTCACCCATCAGGCGCAGTACATCTCCGAGTCGTACCGCCGCAAGACCACCGGGCCCATTCGCGCCATCGACCGCTGGTTGGACGGCGCGGTCATCCTCGGCGCGCTCTATTGCCTGGCCATGTACAAGTTCGTGGCCGGCAAGTTCGCTCTGGGGGATTCGGTGCTCCTCTTTCCCGATTTTCTCAAGCATCCGTGGGTGGCACAGGCCTTCACTGTGGGCTTTGCGGTCTTCTTCCTCTTCTATGTCGTGCGCATCGCCGGCGAGATCCGCCGGGGCGAGGCGAGCTGGCCGCGGCTCATCTTCATGGCCGCGACGGTGGCGCTCGCCTTCATCATTCCGATCTTCGACAACCTGGACATCGCCTTTCAGGGCTTCAACACCTGGCACTCCCTGCAGTACCTGGCCCTGACCTGGTTCATCCTGTCGCGGCAGGCGGACCGCGGAGAGATCGGAAGCCCCTTCGTGCGCCGCATCTCCGGCACGACCCACACCGGCGTGTTCTACTCGGCGATGATCACCGCCACTTTGCTTGCCGGCGGCGTGTACCTGCTTCTCTGGCAGGGGCTGGGCATGCCCCAGGACCGCGCGTACTACGTGGTCGTCCTCTCTTTCCTCCTCATCCACTACTTCTACGACCACATCCTCTTCAGGGAGTTCAAGCCGCTCGACCAGCAGGATCGCACCGCAACGGCGTAGCGGCCAGGAACGAATTGATTCATTGATCCCTCGATTCATTGTGTGATTGGGACTCGACGAGTGCCAATTCGGACTCGCGTCAGTGAGTCAATGATTCAATGAATCGATTGATCCATTGATTGATCGATTCATTGTGTGATTGAGACTCGTCGAGCCCCAATTGCGACTTTGAGTCAATGAATCAATGATTCAATCATCCAATTCTCTCTACGGCTTCGAGAGCTCCTGATAGGAGCTGACCGTGGTGTAGCCCTTGGGCTTCTCGAAGAGATCCTTGTCCGCTCCGGCTCGCACGTCGAGCAGCTCGACGATTCGAATGGGGGCAAGCTCGCCATCCTTCCGGCGCATCTGCTCGAGCTTGACCGGGAGCCGCTCCAGGTCCCGGGCCGCCCAAACGAAGACCTCGTCCCCGGAGGGCAGGGTCAGGGCGTAGCGGTCGCACGGGTGACCTCCATGCACGCCGTCCCCGATCTGCTTGACCTGCGCGCGAAAGCGATCGGCGTAGGCGTGCTGGTCGAAATGCGGTTCCAGCGGATAGCCCGGCACGATCTCGTCGGAAGGCTCCCATTTCTCCTCCAGCAGCTTGCGGGTGGAGGGACGAAACTGCCAGACCTTCCCGAGGTCCGGACGGAGGATCTTAACCAGCCGGGAGCCGCCGATCTCTCCTTCCACCCGCCGCAGCTCGCCGGCAACGGCGATCGAGTAGCGTTCGGCGGGCCCGAAGAGGACGACAGCTCGGTACCCGTCGCGGGATACGGTGGGAATTCCCCCGCAAGCCCCGGCCAGAGACGCCGCCAGGACCGCCGCCGCGGCGGAGAGCCTGCGCGCGGTCATGGCGCCGCTCCCAGAGTGCGGGTGAAGTGCTCGACCGCCGCCCCGATCGCGCGATCGAGAGCCGGCGTCGATCCGGCGAACGGGTGAACCGCGCCGAAGGTGTGGCCGGAGTCTTCGATCTCGGTGATGGACGCCAGCGAGGTAGGGGCCGCCCGCGCCAGAAGCCGCCCGGATTCCGGCGAAACGCTCTCGTCGCCGCGCGCGACGACCACCGAAATCGGAACCTCGAGCCGGCGCGCGTTCGCCACCGGATCGAGCCGCTCGCCATTGTTCTCCGCGTCGTCCAGAAGCGCCCTCGTGATGCGGAAGACTTCGTGCGTGCGCGTGTTGACGACTTCCCAGAAGCCGCGCTCCCGCCAGCGCCGCCGCTCCTCCTCCGACCACCAGAGCGCGCTGGCGACGGGATTCCAGAGCGCGACGGACCGCACCGGCCGTTCTTCCGACGCGGCGAGCGCCAGCGCCGAGATCGCTCCGCGGCTATGGGCGAGAAGCCCGATTCGAGCGGTGTCCAGGTCCCCGGCCCCGGGAAGATCCTTCCCTGCGAGACGCAACAGCACCTCGCGCAAGTCGGAGACCTCCCGGGAATAGGTTCCACTCTCGAAGAGCCGGGGCTCGCCGAAACGTTCCAGATCCTCTCCGACGCCCGAATGCGCGAAGTTGAAGCGCACGGCTCCCATGCCGGACCGGACCAGACGCTGTGCCGTCTCCGGCCAGAATCCCCAGTCCTTGAAGCCCTTGAAGCCATGGACACAGACGACGACCGGGCCCCTCCCGGCCGGCGCATGCACGTCGCCCCGGATCGGCAGGCCTTCTTCGTTGGCGAAACAGAACGACTCCACGCGGGGGATGACTCTATCGGACTCTCGGGAACGGCATGCGGCTCACGGCTCAGGGCTCACTCCCCACTAGAATTGCGCCAATGGCCTGGTGGGAATCGTGGTTCGGCGAGGAGTATCTCGAGCTCTACCCGCATCGCGACGTCGAATCGGCCCGGCGCGAAGTCCGGTTCGCGCTGGCCCGCCTTACTCCGGATCCGGGGCCGCTGCTCGATCTGTGCTGCGGGTCGGGACGCCACTCGATTCGCTTCGCCGAGCGCGGCGTGACGCCGGTGGGTCTGGACTACTCCGCGCCGCAGCTCGAGTTGGCGCATGGTCACCGACACGATTTGCGGCTGGTCCGCGGCGACATGCGCCGGCTCCCCTTCGCCGACCGGACATTTCGGTCCGTGGTCAATTTCTTCACCAGCTTCGGTTACTTCCTGCGCGAGGCCGACAACGTCTCGGTGCTGACGGAAGTCGAGCGCGTGCTCGAGCCGGGCGGACGGTTTCTCTGCGATACCTTCGGTCTGGAGCACACCCTGGCGAGCCTGGTGCCCGAGGAGCGGCGGTCCAGCGCCGACCGCCGTTATCGGATCCGACGCCGGTGGAGGCCCGAGACCCGGCGGCTGGAGAAGGAGATCGCCGTCCGGCGCGGCGGATCCACGGAGATCTTCCGCGAGAGCGTGCGCGCCTACAGCCGGGAAGAGCTCACCGGCATGGTGGAGGGCGCGGGGCTCCGGGTGGAAGAGGTTTGGGGGAATTTCGACGGAAGCCCGTGGGGTTGCGACTCCCCGCGGCTGATCCTTCTCGCGAGCAAGCCATGAGCAAGATCGTTCCGTTCGAGCGCTACGCGGGGCTCGACCCGCTTTTCCTCGAGTTCGTCCGCCGGAGGCCTCCCTACTACCCCGATCCTCCGACTATCGAAGCCGCGGCGGCGCGCGGAAAGGAGCTGCTCGGGCGCCGCGCGCGCGTCTCCGCAGAAGCTTTCCGGGGCCGCGGCGAGAGAGCGCGCGGCATGGCCGCAGATCTGGCCGCGGGACGGGCGGTGGCCGTCCTGGCCGGCCACCAGGTCGGACTCTTCACCGGCCCTCTCTTCACGCTCTTTAAGGCCTTCGACGCGCTGCGCGTGGCGCGGCAGCTGACCGAGCGCGGCGTGCCGGCGGTCCCCGTCTTCTACGCTCTGACCGACGACCACGACCTGGAGGAGATCGCTCGCACCGCGCGGCCGGGAGCGGAAGCGCCCGAGATCCTGATCCTGGAAGGCGCCGACCGATCCAACCGCCAGCCGGTCGGCGCGCTTCCCATTCCTGCCCGGGTGGGCGAGATCCTGGAGAAATTTCGGGCGGACGCCAAGGCGCCCGACGCGCCGGAGATCCTCGACGCTTTCGCCCGGCGTTACCGCGCCGGAACGACCTACGGCGAGGCCTTCCAGGAGACTCTCCTCGATCTCGTCGACGAGCCGCTGCTGATTCTCGATCCCATGCATCCGGACGCCCGGAGCGCGGCGGCCGAGCTCTTCGGCCAGGCGGCAGAGCGGCGGACGGAAATCGACCGCGTGCTCGCGGAAGGCGACGCGCGTCTCTCCCGCGATGGCCGGGGAGTACCGGCGCCTCACCGTCCGGGCGTCTTCCCCTTTTTCGCCGTCGACGCCTCGGGACGCCGTCGGGTCGAGGAGACCGACCGCGCCGCGGAAGAGATCCGTTCCGGACGCGCCTGGGCTTCCGCGGACGTGCTCTCCCGCCCCGTCCTCAAGTCCTTCCTCGTTCCGGCGGCGGCCTCCGTCCTCGGCCCCTCGGAAATCGCGTATCACGCCCAGGCGCTGCCTCTGCTCTCGGCCTTCGGGCTTGCCGCGCCGGTGCTCCTGCCCCGGTCGCATGTCCTGTGGACCGGGCCTCCGGAGCGCCGCGCAATCGCCTCGCTCGGCCTCCGGTTCGAGGATCTCCTGACGGATCCGCCGCCGTCGGCTCCTCCTCGAACGCCCGAAGCAGCGCGGCTGGCGGAAATCGCGCGCCGGGCCGAGGAGGAGCTGGCGTCGCTCGGTCCGGCGCTCGAACGCGTCGATCCGACGCTGACCGGCGCTCTGGAAACCACGCGCCGGAAGGTCGCGTATCAAATCGCACAGCTGGAGGAGAAGATGCAGAAGGCGACCGAGCGCAAGGACGAGGTCACCGCCAAGCGGCGCCAGAGGCTTTCGGTCATGCTCCGCCCGCAGGGCACCAACGCCGACCGGCTTTATCCCCCGCTCGTGCCCATGCTCGGCTACGGACGTGACGCGCTGCGGGCGCTGCGGCAGGCGGCCACTGGGTCGACGCAAGGCGTGACGGTGGCCGAGCTCGCCGCCGCGCCGGAGGAAGTCGAGGAGGCCGCCGGTGCCCGTTGACGTTCTCGCCATCTCCGCGCACGCGGACGACGTGGAGCTGTGCTGCGCCGGGACCCTGGTCGCGCTGGCCGGGCGCGGAAAGACATTCGGCATCGTCGACTTGACCCGCGGGGAGATGGGCACACGCGGCTCGCCGGAGACGCGCCGCAAGGAAGCGGAGCGGTCCGCGCAGATTCTTGGCGCGGCGTTCCGCGAGATTCTCGACTTCGGCGACGGCGGATTGTCCAAGAGCCGCGAGCACGAGCTCGCGCTGATCGACATCCTCCGCCGGGAGAGACCGCGGCTGATCCTGACCTCCTATCCCGACGACCGCCATCCGGACCACCGCCGCGCCGGTGAGCTGGTGACCGACGCCGCGTTCTACGCCGGCCTGCGCAAGATCGAGACGGCCCATCCCGCCCATCGGCCTCAGCAGACGCTTTATTTCTCGACCCTCTACGTGCACGCTCCCACCTTCGTGGTGGACGTCACGCAGTCCATGCCGCGGCGGATGGAGGCCGTCCGCTCGTACGAGAGCCAGTTCCACGACCCGGCCTCCAAGGAACCGGAGACGCTTCTCTCGCAAAAATCCTTCCTGGCGGCGATCGAGGCCCGCGCCCGATACTTCGGATCCCTGATCAACGTCGAGTTCGGCGAGGGCTTCGTCTCCAAGCGGCCGCCGAAGATCGACGATCCCATCGCCGCTTTCGAAGGCTTCGAGGCGGGGTTCTAGTCTCGTCATGAGAATCGGCATCACCTGCTACCCGACCTATGGCGGGAGCGGCGTCGTGGCGACGGAGCTGGGCCTGGCCCTGGCCGATCGGGGAGACGAGGTGCACTTCATCTCCTACGCCCTCCCTACGCGCCTGGCTCTGCCGCGCCCGCGGGTCGCCTTTCACGAGGTGGTGGCCCCGACCTACCCGCTCTTCGTCTCGCCCCCCTACACCCTGGCGCTTTCGACCAAAATGGCGGAGGTTGCGGCCCACGCGCGCCTGGACCTGCTCCACGTCCACTACGCGCTGCCCCACGCGATCTCCGCAATCCTGGCGCGCGAGATGTCACGCTTCAACGGCGTTGACAATTTAAAAATTGTAACAACGCTCCACGGCACCGACATCACGATCGTGGGACAGGACCGTTCCTACCTGCCGATCACCCGTTTCGGGATCGAGCAAAGCGACGCCGTGACCGCCGTTTCGCGCCATCTGGCCGACGTGACGGTCCGCGAGCTGGGCGTGCGGCGGCCCGTCGAGGTCGTCCCCAACTTCGTCGACGCAACCCTCTACCGGCCCGACGGCGCTTCGGACTATGCGCGCACGCTGGCTCCGCCCGGGGAGCACGTCCTGGCCCACGTCTCCAATTTCCGGCCGGTCAAACGCGTCGGTGATGTTCTGGCGGTCTTCGACCGCGTCCGGCGCAAGATTCCGGCGCGGCTTCTCCTGATCGGGGACGGTCCTGATCGCTCGCTGGCCGAGCGGCGGGCGCGGGACCTGGGAATCGAAGATCGCACTCTCTTCCTGGGCAACGTCGCCGCGGTGGAGACCATCCTGCCCGTCGCGAGCCTCCTGCTTCTGCCCTCCGACGCCGAGTCGTTCGGTCTCGCGGCGCTGGAGGCCATGGCTTGCGGCGTTCCGGTGATCGGCACGGCGGCCGGAGGCTTGCCGGAGGTCGTGGTGGACGGGGAAACCGGCTTTCTCCGCCCGGTCGCGGACGTGGAGGGCATGGCCGAGCGCGCGATGTCCCTGCTTGCCGATCCGGAGCTCTGGAAGCGGTTCTCGGCCGCTGCCCGGCAGCGCGCCATCACCTGCTTTCCGACCGACGCGATCGTGGCACGCTATCGAGAGCTGTACGAGAGGACGTTGGGCGGGAGGCGGGAGGCGTGAGGCGCCGCGGAGGCAACGTGAACGTCCGGCCATTCCCGGCCCGCGGCGCGCGAAGCTCCGGGCTCGGCTCCGGTCTGGAGACGTTGCAGCGCCGGTCGCGCAGCGACCGCCTGCGCCGCAAGCCATCGCCCGCCGCCGCCGTCAAGCTCGTGCCGGCGAGAGCCGGCCGTGGGGAGCTCAAGGAGAAAGCCTCGCGCTTTCTCGCCTTGGCATCGCCGATCGAGGACCCGGACAAGGCCGCGCAGGCCGTCGAGGAGCTCCGGCGGGAATATCACGACGCGACGCACGTCGCCTTCGCATGGAAGATGGGAGTCGGCCACGCGGCGCGCAGCCGCGCCTCCGACGCCGGGGAGCCGTCGGGCACGGCGGGCAAGCCGATTCTCGCGGCCATCGAATCTGCCGGCGTGACCGATGTTCTCGTGGCGGTCGTCCGATACTACGGCGGGACCAAGCTGGGCACCGGGGGTCTGGCGCGCGCTTACCGCGAAGCGGCGGCGCGAGCCCTGGCGTCGGCCGGAGGCTCGGAAGCCCTCGAGACGGTGGGGATCGAAGTGCGCTGCTCCTTCGAATCGGTCGGCGCCGCACGGCGCCTGCTCGGCCTTCCCGGAGTCGCTCTCCTCGAAGAGCGCATCGCCGGAGACTGCCTGCTTCGACTATCCGTTCTTCGTTCGCAGGCGGCGCGGGTGCTCGCGGCGCTTTCCGAGGCGCGTCTCTCCCACCGCATTCTCGATAAGACCTGAGCCGGGCGGCCCGGCGTCAGTGCTCGGTCGCCGGGAGGCCGGCAGCCAGGCCGGCCAGGCCGCGCCGCCGCTCGGCGTCGCCGCAGAACGCCGCATGCCATGCGTTGCGCGCCAGCGCGGCGAGGGTGCCGGCGTCCAGGCCGAAGCGGTCCCGCGCAACGGCGTACTCTTCGGCCGTGCTCGTCGCAAAGAGCAGAGGATCGTCTGCCGAGAGCGCGACTCGGACGCCCGCCGCGAGAAGCCGCGGCAGAGGATGCTTCTCGAAGCCGGTCACCGCGCCCGTCGCGACGTTTCCGCTGGGCGCGACGCACAGGATGGTGTCTTCGTCTACCAGCCGCTCCACCAGCTCTCGGTCGGCGGCCGCCGCGAGCCCGTGATCGATACGGTCGGGACGAAGCGCATCCAGCGCCTCGCGCACGGAGTCGGGCCCGCTCCATTCTCCGGCGTGCACGGAGGTCTTCAGACCCAGAGAACGCGCGCGCAGATAGGCCCCGGCAAAGGCCGCGGCTCTGGCCGCCTTCTCGTCCCCGCCGATGCCGAAGCCCACGACCGAGGGGAGCCGGGTCTTCTCGTGGAGATCGAGCACTCTCTCCGCCGAGTCGGCGCCCCAGTGCCGGACCGCATCGAGCAGGATCTTGCAGAGCGCCCCCCCCGCCCCCCTTCCCGCGACGAACCCCGCGTCGACCGCGGCCAGACAGGCCCCGGCGTCCA
>DATFTF010000397.1:0-3920 GCA_035262245.1 Thermoanaerobaculia bacterium | reverse complement strand
GAAGAAGATCTTCTTGCCGTCTGCGCAGAAAGTCGGGTTGCGATCTCGGACGGCGTCGTCGGTCAGCTGCCGGTGCCCGGTTCCGTCGGCTTCGACGAGGAAGAGGTCCTCGCGGGACCCGAAGGAGCAGTAGCCGAGCGTTTTTCCAGCAGGAGAGGCCGCCGGTCCGGTGAAGCCCCAAGAGCCGCGCGCGACAGAAGCGGGGTCGGAAACAACTCTCTCGGAGGCCGGATCGAACGCTGCACGCTCGATCGAGACCTCATCCTCGACAGCGCAGAAAGCGACGTGGCGTCCATCGGCTGAGATGGCCGAATGCGAGACCTCGCGGGCTGGCAGCGACAGCGGCTCCGGAGGTCCGAGAGTTTTTCCGGTTCTCTCGTCGATCGCTATCCTCCAGAGATTCATCGTCCCGTCCCGGTTGCTGTTGAAGTACAGGAACTTCCCGTCGGCAGACCACAGAGGATTCCAATCGATCGCGGCGTCCTGCGTGACGGGGACGGGCTTTTCGCCGGCGCGCAACCCTGCAGCGGGAATCGTCCAGATGTCGCGCTGCGAGCTGCCCGAAGGCAGGCCCCAGTAGGCGATCCGCGCGCCATGCGGTGAGACGCTCGGCTGGACGGCATCGCCGCCGAAGATCTTCCGCTTCGCGCCAGTGGCCGTGTCGATTGCCCAGAGCTCACTTGTCGCATTGCCACGCCCGTAGGGGGCGAAGGCCCCTTCGGTGGCGACGGTGAGCTCCTTTCCCGAAGGCGCCCAGGCGGGATTGAAGCCGAAATCCGTCAGCCGGCGGGCCGACTCTCCGGTCGAGCCCATCAGGTAGATCCCGCCTCCGTCTCGCTCGGACCGAAACGCGATGAGGCTGCCGTCGGGTGAGAAGGCGGGTTGGTAGTCTTCCTTGGGGGAGTCCTTCGTGAGATTGAGGGCATTCCGCCCCCCCACACGCTGCACATAGATGTCCGGGTTGGACGGGGATGTTGGATGCGTAAAGGCGAGTTGGTCGCCGTTGGGCGAAAGGCTCGGGAAGCCCTCCGCGCCGGGCAGGTCCGTGACCTGCAGGAAGGTCCGTTGAGGAGGCCCGGACTTGCCGGGCGCGCGCCGTCCCGCGAGGAAGCCGACCCCGAGGAGGACGGGCACGCTGAGCGCGGCCGCCGCGAGCGCGAGCTTCCGCTTCGAGATCCGTCCGGTCGGTGCAGGGCGAACGATGCCTCCGGACGACGCCGTCGAAAGAGCTTCCAGCTCGAAGGCCAGATCGTGCGCCGAATGGAGCCGCCGCTCCGGATTCTTCTCGAGGCAATGGCGCACGATCCGTTCGAGAGCGGGAGAGATGCTCTGGTTCGTGATCGAGAGGTCGGGCGGGTCCTCCTTGAGGATCGACGACATGGTGTCGGCGGCCGAGTCGCCGGAGAACGCACGCTTTCCCGAGATCATCTCGTAGAGGATGGCGCCGAACGCGAAGAGGTCGCTGCGGGCATCCGCCGGCCGGCCGCGCACCTGCTCCGGCGACATGTAACCAAGCGTTCCCATGACGACACCGGGCTCGGTTCCGGCCGACGCCGTCGGCAAGCTGGTCTGTGGCCCCGAACCGCCCTCCGCCTGAGTCAGCTTGGCCAGTCCGAAGTCGAGGATCTTGATCCGACCGTCGTTGGTGACGAAGAGGTTCTCGGGCTTCAAGTCGCGGTGGACGATCCCCTTTTCGTGCGCCGCCGCGAGGCCATGTGAGATCTGAACCGCGCAGTCGATCGCTCTCCGGGGCGAGAGACGGCCTCCCGCCAGGACCGAGCGCAGCGTCTCGCCCTCGAGGAGCTCCTGGACGACGTACGGTGCGCCCTCGTGCGTACCGATGTCGTAGACCGCGGTGACGTTGGGATGGTTGAGGACTCCGGCGGCCTTTGCCTCCTGCTCGAAGCGGCGCAGGCGGTCGGCGTCTTCAGAGAATGACGAGGGGAGGACCTTGATCGCGACGTCGCGCCCCAGGCGCGGATCCTTGGCGCGGTACACCTCACCCATGCCGCCCGCGCCAATCGGCGCGACAATCTCATAAGGACCCAGTCGAGAGCCGGCTTGTAATGGCATGCCGGTGCCGCGATTCTAACGTTCTTCGTCGTCAGCGCTGGCGGTCGCTGCGCGACAGAGGGAGGCTAGACGCGATCGCCAAGCAGCTGGCGACCTACATCCGCCTCCTACGCGGCGCCTAGTCCGCGCTTCCTGCTGCCCGCCTCCTGCTACCTGCAGCCCGCTACCTCTTCCTCACTTCACCCCGTCGACGAGGTAAAGCTCGGAGAGAAGCCGCCGCACCGTGTACGCGTACGTGCTCTCGTCCTGGGAGATCCGCACTGCAACGACCTCGATCATCCCGGTTCGATCGGCCGGAGCGATCTCGCGCCAGAGCGCGGCCTTGCCCGTGGCGACGTCGACGCGATCGATGCGGATCGGCATGGTGACACGGCGCTGGACGAGAACCGAGCGGCTGTCGAGACTCCACAGAAGGATCTCGTCCCCGGGCGCGACCCCCGGAAGGGGCCGCGGTTGCCCGCCGTCGATCGGAAAGAGCTTCACCCCTCCGGGACCGAGCGCCGGCACGAGCCTGCCGTCGGGCGATGGCGACATCAGCCACGAGGTTCCCTCAGGCGTGATCGGCGTCGCCGCGGAGCCTTCCACGTCTTGCACGAAGAGCCGGCCGCCTCGACCCTTCTCGTAGCCCGAAATCACGACCCGCTTGCCGTCGGGAAGAAGGCGGGCCCAGATGTATTCCTCGATCTGGCTTCGCGGGATGAGTCTCGGCTTTCCGGCGCCGGTGGGAATGAGCCAGAGCTGTGCGGGTGAGCCGAAGACCATCGCGACCGCCCACTTCCCGTCGGCGGAGAGCATCGTGCCGAGTCCGTCGCCCAGCCGCACCGCCTGCGAGCCGTCCGTCCCCCGAACGTAGACGCTCGCGCGGCCACCCGTTCCTTCCCCTTCCCCGGTGAGAAGAAGCTGGCTGCCGTCGGCCGAAACGTCGTACACCGAAGAGAAGTCGAACCAGGAAAGGTCGCGGTCGCGGTCCTCGTGTCCAGCGGGTCCGCGGACGAAAACGCTGTTGACGAAATCCTCCAGCGTGACGAGCATCCGCCCGGTGCGGGAAATATCGAGGAGTCTCAGGCTCCCCGCGCCTCGCGCGATCGTGCGCACGCTGCCGGCGAGCGTCACCGCGTGCAGCGCCGTATTCGCTCCCTCTTCGGAGGCCGTGAAACAGATCTCGCGTCCGTCCGGAGCCCACGCCAGCCCCTGCGCCGAGCCGTAAACCGGCGTCAGTCGGCGCGGAGCCTCTCCGACGCGCACGACGGCCACGGCGCCGCGGTCGTCGGTGTAGACCGGATGGTCGAGGAACGCGATCCGGCTGCCGTCGGGTGAGAAGCGCAGATGGCTGATCCAGCTCGGCGTCCGGACGAGGGCGCGTCCCTCGGGCCATTCGAGCTGCGTCTCTCCCTCGACCCGCCGGATGATGGCCAGGCTGCCGTCGGGGGCCCAATCGGCTTCCTCCACCCTCTCGAGCAGCTGCCGCGGCGCGCCGCCCGCGAGTGGCGCCCTGGCCAGCGTTCCGTCGGATATCGCGCCCCTGAAAAAGCGCCGGTCGAGCGCGAGCGCGAGCTCCCCCGACGCCGAGATCGAGAGGACGTCGGCCGGCGGAAGGGCAACCGTCGCCGACTCGCGTCTGTCCGCGCTCTCGGAAAAGACGCGGAAGGGCTCGCCGCCCCAGGCGGCGCCGTAGACGATCGACTCGCCGTCCTTCGTGAACCGAGCGGTCAGGATGGTCCCGCGGCGGAACGTGAGCTGCCTATAGCGCGCCCGCTCCGCCGTTCTCGATGTCGCCAGACGCCAGATTACGGCGCCGAGCGCCGCCGTCACGAGCACCGCGGCCGCGACGGCGAGGGCAAGCCGCT
>DATFTF010000396.1:0-4152 GCA_035262245.1 Thermoanaerobaculia bacterium | reverse complement strand
GGTGGCGTGTCTGACCTATGGATCGCTCGCCTTTTATGCCCGTCTGGTTCGGGCGAGCGTGGCCGAGACGAGGACGATGGACTACGTCCTCGCGGCCCGTGCCCGAGGATTGACCCGGCGGCAGGCGGTCTGGAGACACGCCTTCCGAAATGCTCTGCTTCCTCTGATCACGATCCTGGGGCTGGTCCTTCCGGGGCTTCTCTCGGGGAGCGTCGTCATCGAGAAGATCTTCGCGTGGCCCGGGCTGGGGCGCCTCTACTTCGATTCGATTCTCGCCCGCGACTACCCGGTGGTGCTCGCCCTCTCGCTTCTGGTAGCCGTAGCCACGCTGCTCTTCACGCTGGTCGCGGATGTCGCCTACGCCCTGGCCGATCCTCGCGTGCGCGACGGGACGCTGGAATGAGCGGTTCGGGCCGAACGAGCTGGATTCTGTGGCGCGCCATGCCGGCCAGCGGCCGCGTCGCGCTGGCGGTCGTCCTCGGGCTCTGGGCCGTGGCCCTCGTCTCGCCCTTTCTCTCGCGGCGAGCCATGGAGATCCGGCTCGAAGATCGCTTGTTGGCCCCCTCCGAGGCCCATCCCTTCGGAACGGACGACCTCGGGCGCGACCTGCTTGCCCGGGTCGTCGCCGCCACGCCGCTCTCGCTGGGAATCGGACTGACGTCGGCCGCCGTGTCCCTGGTGGTCGGGTTCGTCGTCGGGAGCATCGCAGGCTACTTGGGAGGCACGGTGGATCTGATTCTGTCGCGTCTGGTGGAGGTCGTCCTCTGTTTCCCGGTGCTCTTCCTGCTGATGGCGCTGGCCGCGTTTCTGCCTCCCTCGCCGTCGACCGTGATCCTGGCCATCGGCCTGACCACCTGGCCCGGCGACGCCCGGCTCGCCCGGGCCGAGGTCCTCAAGGCGCGCCAGCTCGACTACACGCGAGCGGCCAAGGCGGCAGGAGCGTCGACGGCCCGGATTCTGTTGCGACACCTGCTGCCCAATGCGCTCGCGCCCCTGCTCGTCTCGGCGTCATTCGGGGTGGCCTACGCCATCCTCGCCGAGGCAGCGCTCTCCTTTCTGGGCGTCGGCCTGCCCGCGCCCGCCGCGTCCTGGGGAGGGATTCTCTCCGCGGCTCCCGCCTACATCGAGGAGGCGTGGTGGATGGCGCTCTTCCCCGGGCTGGCTCTCTTTCTGACGGTGTCCGCCTATAATCTGCTGGCCGAGGGCCTGCGGCGGGGTAGCACGGAGACAGGAGTGGTCGGATGACGCGGCGGGTGGCTCTCTATCCCGGCTCTTTCGATCCCTTCACCAGCGGCCACTGGGACATCCTGGCGCGCGCGCGGCGTCTGGCCGACGAAGTTGTGGTCGCCATCCTGGAGAACGACTCCAAGACTCCTTTGTTCTCGGTGCCCGAGCGGATCGACATGATCCGCGAAATCACCGACTCCGACCCGGCGACCCCGGTTCGCTCCTTCTCCGGTCTTCTCGTCGATTTCGCGAGGGAGTCCGGGGCCACGCTCATCGTGCGCGGGCTGCGGGCGATCTCCGACTACGAATACGAGCTCCAGATGGCGCTGATGAACCGGCGGCTGGCTCCGGGGATCGAGACGGTCTTCCTGATGGCCAAGGAAGAGTACTCGTACGTTTCGAGCCGCCTGGTCAAGGAAGTGGCGCGCCTGAAGGGGGACGTCTCCGGACTGGTGCCCGAGGCTGTTCGGCGGCGACTCACCGGCAAGTTCTGAGACCCGTGGATCAAGAAGGGGGAGCCGCTCCGGCCCGCGTGGTGGAAACTCCGCTGCGTGTCCGGTATGCCGAGACCGATCGGATGGGGATCGTCTATCACGCCAATTACCTCGTCTGGTTCGAGATCGGGCGCACCGAGTATTGCCGAGCGGCCGGCCTTCCCTACCGGGCTATGGAAGAGTCCGGCGTCTGGATTCTGGTGACCGCGATCGACTGCCGCTACCGCCGTTCGGCCCGCTATGACGACGCGTTGATCGTGCGCGCCTGGATCGGCGAGCTTGCCGCGCGCGGGATGACTTTCCGGTACGAGGTCGCCGACTCGGAGGGACGCATTCTGGCCGACGGGGCTTCCCGGCACGTCTTCGCGGGACCGGACGGGCGTCCCCGCCGCGCGCCGGAGGATCTCCTTGCCCGGCTCGAACGATTCCGCGCGCCGGCTCAGAACGCCTGAGAGCTGGAAAAGGAGACCAGCCAGCCCTTGCGCCCCCGCGCATCGGCGTTGAAGGCGTAGCCGAAGTCGATTCGCAAAATGTTGTTGGAGGGGGCGCGCGCGATTCCGAAACGCAGGCCCACCCCGGCGTCGGTCTTGAAGCTGTGGATCGTCAGCGGCTGGCCGGCCGGCACAGCGGTGCCGGTGTCGAGGAAGGCCACCGCCCCCGGAGCGACGAGCTCCAGGATCTCGAGCCCGGAGAAGATGCGGTGCTCGACGTTCAGGATGATCCGCCTGTCCCCTTCGAACGCGTGCAGGCGATAGCCGCGCAGGCCGGTCTCTCCGTCGGCGAAAAACTGGACGTCGTGGTCGAGATCGAACCCGCGGTCGACCTGCAGGCGCGCCACGAACGTTTGAAGAAGCTTGGTGTCGAACTTGTACGCCAGAAAGCCGGTGGCCGTCAGGACCGCGTTGCTGTTGACCGGGCCGAAGCGGGTCTGATACGCGAGGCTCGCGAGGAAGAAGCTTCGCAGACTGAGGCGCCAGCCGTCTGAAACGGTGACGCGGCCGAGGCCCGTCGTCTCGGGAGCCCCGAACGCGGCGGGCGAGACGCCCAGACGCAGGGAAAACGCCCGGCCAAGGTTGAAGTCCTCGAAGCGGAGATCGCGGTTGACGTAGTTCATCTTCAGGAAGTTGTTGGAGATGTCGTCGTACTGAAGGAAGACGTAGCGAAACTTACGCGGATCCGGAAGCGTGTCGTCGGGACGGTCGGGCAGATGTTCGAAATCGTCCTGCTCGGCGTCGAAGCCGGCGGAAAGCCTTCGGGCGCGCGCGAGGGACGCCTGCAGGGCTCTCCCGTAGAGGAGCGTCACCTGCTTATGGTCCTGGCGGAATTCCTCGTCCAGCTCCCCGTTTGCGTAGAGCTTCTCGTTCTGGCGCAGGTTGTCCAGCACGGCGTCCATCGCCCAGGGCGTCGTGAGCGCGTAGAAGGGGCGCGCGATCTCGAGGCTCTGCTCGAAACCGTCCGACGCATTGGCCAGGACGAGCTGGCCGGCCCAGTAAGGCCCGAAGAGGTAGGGATCGGTAAACGCCAGGGAGCGCGTCGTCCTCTCGGTTCCCTTGTCGTAGGAGAACCGAACCTGTTTGCCGGTTCCGAGGACATTCTTCTCCGAAAGATCGACTCCGTACGTCGTCACCCCGCCCTTGCTTCCGAAGCTTCCTCCGACCTCGGTGGTCCAGCCGTCCTGAGTGGTCACCACAACGTCGACGACGCCGTCGTGAGGTGGCTGGGCGACGACCGAGGCGAGCTTGAGGAAGCGGAGCGCCCTCAGGTTGCGCTCGCTTTGAGCCAGGAGCTCGGCGTCGTACGGCTCGCCCTCGCGGAAGAGAAGAAAGCGGCGGATCACGGACGGTCGGGTGGTTATGTGGAGAGCATTGGCCCAACGGTAGGGCCAGCCCTTGGAGGCCTCCTCGGGAGAGAAGACGTTCAAGGTGCGGATGGCGATGGTCCCCACACGAAGATCGGCCTGGGCCCCGGCGGTTCCAGTCAGCCCGAGCAAGACAACCAAACCGAAGCCCGCTCGCCGGCAAGGATTCCCAGGGCCGAGAGTCGGCGCTCTCCTCTCCGCCGGCGTCGTCAGGGCTGGCATCCTTGGATCATTCCCGCCAAGAATATCGGCACTCGGCAGGCGTCCTGCAGTGCGGCGATGTAATCTCCGGCCGTCGCAGTGGAGGTGGCCGTCTGAGAACCGTCCTTTACCTGCACGGGTTCGCGTCGTCGCCCGCCGGCAGGAAAGTCGCCGCGCTCACAGAGCTGCTGGCCGGGGACGGTCTTCGGATCGTCGCGCCCGACCTGAACGTCCCTTCCTTCGAGAAGCTCGACTTCAAACTGATGTCGCGGATGGCGGTCTGGGAAATGAAGAAGCAGATGCCGGCGGTGGTCGTGGGCAGCTCGTTCGGAGCGCTGGTGGCGCTGGAGGCGTGCCGGCTCGCCTCGGGCG
>DATFTF010000395.1:0-2738 GCA_035262245.1 Thermoanaerobaculia bacterium | reverse complement strand
ATTTTGACGGTCGAGTTCGGCGGAATGAATGACGCGCTCTACGACCTGGCGGCGATAACCGGCAAAGAGGAATACCGCGACCTCGCGCACCGCTTCGACCATCCCGCCTTCTTCGAGCCGCTCGCGGCCCGCAGGGACGAGCTCAAGGGCCTGCACGTCAACACCCAGATCCCCAAGGTCATCGGCGCCGCGCGCCGCTACGAGCTGTCCGGAGAGCAGCGGTACCGCGACATCGCCGAGTACTTCTGGCGGGAGGTGACGTCCGCGCGCGCTTACTGCACCGGCAACACGAGCAACGGCGAGCGCTGGGAAACGCCGCCCGGAATTCTCTCGACCGAGCTTTCCTCCTCCACCGCGGAGTGCTGCTGCGCCTACAACCTCTTGAAGCTCACCCGCCACATCTTCGCCTGGAGCGGCGATCCGCGGGCCGCGGACTACTACGAGCGGACGCTCTGGAACTCACGGCTGGGCACTCAAAATCCCGCCGACGGCACACTCATGTACTACTACCCACTGGCTTCCGGATACTGGAAGTTCTACGGCGAGCCGTTGGGCGCGTTCTGGTGCTGCACCGGGACGGGCGTGGAGGAATTTTCCAAGCTCGCCGACAGCATTTACTTCCACGACGACCGCGGCCTCTTCGTGAATCTCCTCGTCGCGTCCGAGGTCAGCTGGCCGGAGAAGGGGCTGCGCCTGACTCAGCAGACGCGGTTCCCGGAGGAGGGACGGAGCGCTTTCCTGCTGCGCGTCGAGAGGCCGGCAGAGTTCGCTCTGCGCCTGCGCATCCCGTGGTGGGCTGGCAACGGCGGGGCGGTGAAGGTCAACGGCGCCCCCCTCGGCGCGTTTGCGGCGCCGTCGAGCTATCTCACGCTGACCCGCGTCTGGAAGTCCGGCGACCGCGTGGAGCTCGAGCTGCCGATGACGCTCTGGACCGAGCCCATGCCCGACGACGCTTCGATCCAGGCCGCGATGTACGGCCCGCTGGTGCTGGCCGGACGGCTGGGATCAGAAGGTCTGGCGCGCGCGAACACCTACGGCGGATACGACTGCGAGTTGAAGGGTGATCCGGTCGCCGCGCCCGATGTTCCGGCCGGCGACATTTCGAGCGCCGTCGAGCGCGATCCCGGCGGACCGCTGTCTTTCCGCCTGAAGGGGCCGAAGCAATCGATCGCCGTCGCCCCGCTCTATCGCATCGCCGCCGAGCGCTACGCGGTCTACTGGAAGACGAAGCCGTCCGCGGTCTAGCGGTCGACGCCGAAATCGAACTGCAGGGAGGGCGTCGGGTGTCGCCGAACCTCCCGAGCAGGACCCCATCAATTTCTTGTTTTTGGGGTTGTCTTGACGGGATTCATCGCGGTACCTTTGCGATTGGGAGCGATGGACAAGTCCCCGACGAGGTCGGTCTGCGTTTGTTCTCATCATCCCCTGGTGCTGCAGGAAGCCGCGCGTCTGGTCGGCGGCGCTCACTATCGCTTCCAGGCCTATCGTCCTGACCTCCGCGCGCTCTCCGACCGCCGGCGCCTGCAGCTGCCCAGCGCGTCGATCTACATCGTCGACACGGCGTCGAACAAGGAGAACGCCTGTTACCTCGTCTCGGAGATCCTGGCCCGCTTCCCGCGGGCGAAGGTTCTGGTGCTCTGCGAAAAGGTCGAGGAGGTGAGCGCCTTCGCTTTCCTGCGGCTGGGGGCGGTGGGTCTCCTGCGCTACGTAGAACTGGAGACCCGTCTCCTGGATGCTCTCGCCTCCCTGTCCACGGGCGAGTTATGGGCGCCGCGCCTCATCCTCTCCCGCTTCGTAGAGCGAACGATACGCTCCGGCCGCCGCCCGGTTGCGGGGCCCCCGGCCGGGGCGCTGTCCCGCCGCGAGCGGGAGATTCTCGATTTGCTGTTCGAGAATCTGGCGAACAAGGAGATCGCCGCCCGTCTCAACGTCTCCTTGAGGACCGTCAAGTTCCACGTCTCGCGTCTGCTGGCCAAGTACGGGGTTCGGGGACGGGCGGATCTTCTGCTGATGCGGTCGGCATAGCCGTCGCTTTCGCTTGTCCGGGATCTGGCTTCGCCACCGGCGATCGGCTCGGCCGGATGCGGCCTCGACCGATCGCCTGATCCCGGGCCTGCGCTCCCGCTCCCGCTGCGTGCGCCTCCTCCCTCGCTTCCGCTCGGGAGACTTCGCACGCAGCGAGAGCACCGAGCATGCCGGGGCGGGGACCTGGCCGCGAAAGCGGGACCTGGCCACGAAAGCTATGCCTTAATCCTCTGAATACAACTCCAGGCCCGAAACTCACATAGAGTTATCCCCGACAATCCAGCAAGACCGAACGGAGGAACCGTGCAGTTTTCGAGAATCGCCGCGTCCGCGTGCCGCCTCATTGCCGCCTTCGCCGTCGCCGCCTCGAGTCTCGTCGCGCTCGGCCAGGAGCCGTCGCCGACGCCGGCGCCCACGCCGGGCCGGCCGGCGGAGGCCAAGAAAGAAGACGTCGTTCCGCGTTCGCGCAAGGAAGCGGGAAAGCAGGAGACGACCGCCGCGACGACCGGCAAGGGCGCGGCGGCGGAGAAAGCGGAGAAGGAGAAGCAGGCCAAAGAGCACAAGGGGGGATGGACGTCGGAGACGCTGGCGGGACTGGAGCTGCGGTCGATCGGGCCGGCCGCGACTTCGGGGCGAGTCGTCGATCTCGCCGTCGATCCGACCAATCCGAGCCGCTGGTTCGTCGCCTCCGCCGACGGCGGGGTCTGGCGGAC